>JANMLE010001828.1:0-2807 GCA_031372385.1 Planctomycetota bacterium
GGGAGATACAGGTCTTCGAGTCGCTTGAGCGAGCTGGCCCGTTCGATCTCGGCCCGCAGTTCCGGGGTGAGCTTCCCCTGGCTGTCGATCAATCGCAGGATGTCGGCCGCCCGCTCGGCCAGTTGCCGCAACGACCGGACCCGCTCCTGCACCGCGCGAATCTGCTCTTCATGCAGATTCCCCGTGCGCTCCTTGCGGTAGCGCGTGATGAACGGAACCGTGTTCCCCTCATCGAGCAACTGCACCGTGTGCGTGACTTGCTCGAGCCGCAGGCGCAGCTCGGTGGCGACGCGCGCCAAGTCCACACCGGTTGTTGAGAGCTGATCCATCATCGATAGCCGTTCCATAGCCGACCTCTGCCTACCTTGAAGGGAATGGTATCGCATTTTCACTCGGCAATGGGAAGGCAACAGAACTCCAACGCGACGCTGCTCGCGTGAGTGCGCGAGCGACGGCGGGATGTCAGACGTTCACCCCGGTTCGACAATCCTTCTCATTCGCGCTCCTTTTGATTCGCGCGGAAACTGAGCTTGTCCGCGCGAATCAAAAGGAGCGCGAATGTGGAGGCGAATCGTTCCGGCCAGAACCAGAGCGACGAGACACCGTGTGTGTTGCAGGCGACGAGACACTCGCCGAGACCGAACATGTCCAACCCGATGATGAATCGACGGCCCGCGGACAGCGGCGGTAGCTGCCGCTGCCTCATAGGCGTTCAGAGACCGGCCAACCGTGCCGCACATCCACCCGCGATCACCGGCGATTCCGCAGCGTGAGTTTGTTTGAGGGAGACCGGTTTGAAGCATCCACCGATTTATTCGTCAAATTGATCAAGACGGGGAGTCGCCACGGACGATCTTCCCTCTGCCGTGCTCTGCGCACGTCTGGGGAATGGCTGTCCGACGGGGATTCGCCATCCGTTCTGTCGCTTCGACCAGGGATGAATGATGCGACACCGCCTGCGGCTGTTCACTGGTGATGACTCTGCGGCTCCCGTGGCGGAGCAGCCGGTCAACGTTCGTCTCGCGGACATTTCTCGGGCGCTGCTCGACGCCTCACGCCGCAACCGGTCGTGGTTGGACGACTTCGCGGACGAAGAGATCCAGGTCTCACCCGACCTGTACGAGATCCTCGCCGCCTACGTCCGCATGCGACCCGGAGCCTGAACCGTCGGGACGCGACGGACCGTCACGTCCGAACCCTCGTTGAAACAGCCCGCGCGAGGCGCTGGTGCCCCACGCAGGGAGACGCGGAACACTCCCGCCGTTTAACCCAGAGCCAACGGCGAAGGCGGAGCGGGCGGAAGCGTCCGTCTCCGCTGGCTCGCTCGTCACATGCTTCAGGGCGCTGGCACCCGATACCTTCGCCGCTGGCTCAGGGTTAAACGACGGAGTCCGAACCGAGTGCCGTCTGTTCACCGTTTCACCGTTCCAGCGGCTCCTCTGCGCGTTCCGGCCCCGAGTCGCTTTCGCAGGGGCGCGGCGAAGTCTATCTTCTTGCGGTGATTCCCCAGCCCCAGTCACCCGGGAGATACTGCCGTGCGTTTGATCGCGACTTCGTTGATGGTCTCGCTGTTGATCGTTTCCTCCGCCGTCGCGCAGGGAGACAAACCGCCCGAGCAGAAGTACGAGCTTGGCCCCGAGTCCAAGCCGGTGGCCGGTGTCGCCGAGGGCAAGGTCACCAAACACTCGTGGACCAGCAAGGTTTTTGAAGGGACCGTCCGCGACTATTACGTCTACGTCCCGGCGAGGCACGACCCCGCGAAGCCGACGGCCGTGATGGTCTTTCAGGACGGCCACGCCTACATCAACAAGACGGGTGAATACCGCGTGCCGGTCGTGTTCGACAACCTAATGTGGAAGGGCGAGCTGCCACCGATCATCGGCATCTTCATCGATCCCGGTCACCGTGGTGAGCCGCTGCCGGAATCGCGCTGGCGGGCCAACAACCGCAGCTTCGAATACGACACGCTCAGCGACCAGTACTCGCGGCTGCTGCTCGACGAAATCCTGCCCGAGGTCGGCAAGACACTCAACCTCACGACCGATCCCGACCAACGCGCCCTCTGCGGTGCGTCGTCCGGCGGCATCTGTGCCTGGACCGTGGCGTGGGAACGTCCGGACCAGTTTCACAAGGTGCTCAGCCACATCGGCAGCTTCACAAACATCCGCGGCGGTCATGTCTATCCCGCCCTGATCCGCAAGACCGAACGCAAGCCGATCCGCGTCTACCTGCAGGACGGCGACCATGACGTCGAGAACGAACACGGCAGTTGGTGGCTGGCCAACCTGGAAATGGAATCGGCGCTGAAGTGGGCCAAGTACGACGTCAAAACGGTCTGGGGCCACGGTGCCCACAACGGCAACCACGGCGGAGCCGTCCTGCCGGACGCCCTGCGCTGGCTGTGGCGGTGAGAGGCTGTGAAGGGGCATCCCCGCGGCCCCAAAGGTTCGAGCACTCGGCAGCCTCAATGCCGCTCATGTGATTGGTACGCGAGTGCGCACATCGTGAAGCGGAGCTTCGAAGACAGGCGTTCCCAAGCAAGAGCTTGGGAACGAGATCTTCGAGATCACTGCTCATTTCAAGGCGAAGTCACACGTTTCACCGCGGTCAGGTCGGGCATGCGCGATGCTGTCGAATCGCCAGCCGGTTCGTGGGAGTCACCGCGGCGTGGTCAGTTGGTGGAGTGCTTTGCGCCATGCGGCGGCTTCGGGGTGAAGGCCGACTGTTTCGGCATACGTGATGAGCGACTGGGCTCTGTGGATCGGGTCCATCCGGCAGGTCCAGCACAGTTTCGGAAGGCACTCGGG
>JANMLE010001859.1:0-4791 GCA_031372385.1 Planctomycetota bacterium
ACCGAAACACCGTCCGCTTGCCGGCGAAGCGTTTCAGCTTGTCGGGATCGATGTCGACGCCCAGACCCGGCCGCGTCGGGATCATCAGGTTTCCTCCGGCATCGATCACGAACGGCTCGGTGGTCAGTTCGTCGATGTAGGCGCAGGGAGTCAGGTATTCGACATAGCGCGCGCGGGGAATCGCCGCGCTGAATTGCAGGTCGGCCGCCAGTCCCAGCGCCGTGTTCCAGCCGTGCGGGACCAGCGTGATGTTGTGGTCGAAGCAGAGCCACGCCAGCCGCCGCGATTCGGACAGGCCGCCGTTCTTTGTGCAGTCGGGTTGCAGGATGTCGACGGCGCGGCGCTCGATCCACGGGATGAACGACTGCCGCCGTGTCAGGACTTCGCAGCCGGCGATCGGTACGGGCGAGACCCGCGTCAACTCGATGTACCCTTCGATGTCGTCCGGAGGGAGCGGCTCTTCAAACCAGGTGATGTTGAAGTCGGCCAGCATCTTCGCGGTCTCGCGCGCCCAGTTCGTGCCGTGCGGCCAGAACTGCTCGCTCCCCCCCGCGTCGACCATCAGTGCGACGCAGTCACCGACGGTCTGCCGCGCGGTCCGGACGATCAGTTCGTCGAACTGGCGGTCGCGGCGGCCGAACGGTCGCCAGCCCATCTTGATCGCCTTGAATCCGCGCGCGACCACGCTCTCCAAACTGCGGCTCAACGCGTCCGGTTCGTCGAACAGGATCGAACCGTATGGCTGGATGCGGTCGCGGTAGTTCCCCCCGAGCAACCGCGACACCGGCTGTCCGCACGCCTTGCCCATGATGTCCCAGAGCGCGATGTCCAGTCCGCTGATCGCATGTTCAACGGCACCGCCGCGCCCCTGCCAGAAGCTCGCCTGGCGCAATGTCTCGGAGACCCGCTCGGGTTCCACGCCGGACTGGCCCTTGAGCAATGGCCACAGCAGCGCGATGGCCCCCTCGACCAGCGTGCCCGAGGTGAAGCAGCCGCCCCAACCGTGCAGCCCGCTGTCGGTGCGGACCTGGACGAGCGTGTGCAGGTTCTCCTGCGGCGCATGCCCCTGCGGCCAGCCCCCGTCCACCGTGGCTCCGGTCAGCGGAACAACTTCAACTTCGACAATCTTCACGGCGGACTCTCCAATACACCGGTCGGCATCGCTTCACAGTGTTGATGCCGTGCCCGAAACGTCTCACTCTGTGCCGTATGAGGTATGGAAGGGGACCGGGACGGGAGTCATTCCTTCAATTCGATCGGAATGTCGTTGGCCCCCTCCTTCACGGTGAACTCCAACCCCGAAGTGTCCGCCGACGCGTAGCGTTCGGGCAGCATGTGCAGCGGCTTGGCCGGCGGTTCTGCGGCCGACTTGGCGGCTTCCTCCATCGACGTCGACTTCGGCTTGCCGGAGTTTGGCGGGACGACAATCTTGGTGACCGTCACCTTGTGGACGCCGGGAACGGCTCCGTCACCCGATTTGGTCGTTGTCAGAATGTACTGCCCGGCCGCGTCGGTGATCGCGATCGCCGGCGCCGACTTGCCGTCACCCAGGAACGAAACCGTCGCCCCCTCGACGGGCAGACTCTTGTAGGTGACCTTCCCTTTGACCGGCGTGGTCTTCGGTCCGGCGGGGCCGCCCTTCGAACAACCGGCCATCACCACCATCACACCCGCCGTCACAATCCACGCACACCGGGATGCCATCATGCGAAAGACTCCTCAAAAAAACGGTGACGAGAACGAACAGGAACACGGCCGCGACAAGTGGTCCGTGAACATCAGGCTGAACAACCACGGGCGAGATTCTGGGACGCGCCGTCGGGTCTGTCAACAAGCGGGCATTGGAGCGCGGGGCACACGTCACGCGGCCCACCGTGAGACGTCCTTGTTTAACCGCCACGCCAACGGCGTGCGCGCGAATGGAAGCCGATCGTTGCTCGCGCGCACGCCGTTGGCGTGGCGGTGAAACATCGAACGGGCGGCCGATCAGAAATCGCTCAACATCTCGCCGTCGGCCCGATGCGTCAGGTTGCGGAACAGAGTGGGATCGATGTTCTGACTCATAAACCGGACCGAGCCGTCACCCAGGACGTTGTGCCAGCCCCCCACGTGATGGCTGCTTGGACCGCCGACGTAGGCCGGTCCCGCGTTGGGTTGCAGCGACACCGGCGGGCCGAATCCGCCCGCAACGAAGTGCAGGGTGTAGTTCGCCTCGATCGGCCCGGCCGGCTTGGCGGCTTCGTTGCCGTCCGTCGCGGCGGGTGGTAACGAAGCCGGTGCCGTGGCGGCCGCCTCCATCGCGGCGCGGTTGGTCCAGATGACGCCGTTGCGCAGCGTCGCCCGCGTCCCCGACATCCAGCCGAGATCGGAGCCCATGTCGCCGCGCGACTCCGTCACGTAGATCGTGTTCGAGCTGCCGTCAGTCACCTGCTCGTAACGGATCGCACTGTTCAGGAACAGCACGCCGTTCTGGTTGACGTCGATCGGCGTTTCGTAGTCGTTGTGGATGCCGCAGTAGTTGGTCATTCCCACCGTCCTGCTGAAGGTGTGCGGGTCCGACGGGCAGACCAGCGTCGCCAGTTTCCGCGATCGCACCGGTGTGTTAGCCAAGGAATAAACGCCCTGCTTGAAGTCGATGTGGTGGTAAACGTTTTGCTGTTCGATGTATGGCAGGATCTCGACGATCCAGCTCATGTGGTACTGGGTCTCGTCCTCCTTGTTGACGATGGGGCCGGTCGCGTTCACAGATCCCGGTGGCAGAACTTCGTGTCCCAGCATGTAGTTTTGCAAGGCGAGGCCGATCTGCATCAGGTTGTTCTTGCACTGGGTGCGCCGCGCGGCCTCGCGCGCCTGTTGGACGGCGGGCAGCAGGAGCGCGATCAACACCGCGATGATGGCGATCACGACGAGCAGCTCAATCAGGGTGAAGCCGCGTCGGCGGGGATGGCGCGGCGAACGGGAACGGCGAACGGTGGGCATGATCTTCTCCTAGGGTTGGGGTGGATCTTGGATTGGCTCTAACTTGGATGATTCATGAATTGAACCACGAAATACTCGAAAGACTCGAAAGACTCGAAAGTCAGGAAGTTGAGTCGACTGTCATGAGAAACACTGTGTCGTGTCACGCACGCCCTGGCATCCAACGCAACCTGTCATCAGCGTATTCCTTTCGCGTGTTTCGTGTATTTCGTGGTGACCAATCCGGGCTACTTTTTCGTGACGGTGATTCGCTTGGTGATGCGGATGGCCGTGGGTGAGCCCCGCGGGTACTCGGCCGTGGCGGCGATGATCGTCCGGTCGGGATGATCCGTTTCCGCCGCGACGGTGATGCGGACTTCGGCCGTTCGGCCGGCGGACAGTTGCTCGGCGGGGACGGTCCATGTTTCCCCGGTGTAGTCGGCCGAGGCATTCCACCGGGCGACGGCCCGCGCCGCGCCCGAATCGGCCAGCCAGACCGCCTGCGCGTGCAGCGTCTCGTGCTGCAACTGCCGTATCGACTGCGACACCGTCCTCAGCAGTGCGGCACCGAGCATGGAGACGACGAGCAGCGCGAGGATCGCGATCACGATGATCGCGCCGCGGCGGGTGCCGCGTTGGGGCGAAACATTTCGGACAACCAGTCGCTTCACTTCGAATCCTCCTGCGCGGTTTCAGGCTGTTTCGACACCAGAGCCTGCCCCAGTTTGCCGTCCCGTCCGAGAGCCGCTTCGATGACCAGCGACCTCCACGGACGAGTGGCCTGCGGTTGCGGCGTGACCGTGCTCCCCCGCCGTTCGATGACCAGGCCGACCATCTCGACCCGCCCTTCGCTTGTCGCGGCGGGCAGCCGCAGCCGGCACTCCGGCAGTCGATAGACTTCGCGGCCCGTTGTCTTGCCGTCCGCAACCAGTTCGCGAAGCACCTCGCCGTCGTTGAACGAGTAGATCACGTAGATCACTTTCGGCGCGGCATTCGGTTCGGCGGCAGCACCCGTCGATGACGTCAGTGTCAGGCCCGCTGCCACCCCGTCGTTGCCGATCCGCATCGCGGTTGATGACGCGTGGACGTCGCGCCGGAATTGGTCGGCCAGGCGCGAGACCGTGCGTTCAACCAGGGCCGCCCGCATCGCGACCTGCTCCGACAGAAACAGGCGATGGAACATGACCCCCACCATGCTGAAGATGATCGAGATGATGGCGATCACCACCATCAATTCGATCAGCGACGCGCCGCGGCGTAGTCCTGGAGTCCCGTTGTGCCACTGCTTCGGAGTCTTCGGAGAAGCAGTGTTCCTTGGTGGTCGCACTCCATTAGCACTGCTTCTCCGAGGACTCCGAAGCAGTGGCACGTCGGTTTGTTTTCGTGGTTCAAACGGATCAAGTGGCGTCATCCCAGAGGACGCAACATGGAGAGTACGCGGCTTCATTGTGCTTCCTCCCCGTTCGGATAGACCCACGCCGACAGACGGATTGGCGCGACGGGTTGCCCCGAGCGGCTCGACCAGCGGATCGACACGGTCACCTGTTTCGAGCGGGGTGACTCCGGCAACTCCCTGACTTCGACCTGCCGTTCCAATCCGGGGAGCAACGTTTGAACATCGTCCGGCGCGGGGGTGAGTTCCTGATTGCCCACCGGCAATTCCGCCCAGTCCCGTGTCGTGGCGCGTTCGAGCAGATTGGCGGCGTGTTGTAACGCGAACTGCCTCTGCTCGGCCGATCGTCGTTCCCGGGCGACCACTGTCAGCAGTGGGACCGACACCGAAAAGACCACACCCAGCAAGATGCAGGTCGCGATCAATTCGACCAGCGTGAA
>JANMLE010001899.1:0-1123 GCA_031372385.1 Planctomycetota bacterium
TCTCGGGTACTCCGACTTGGGGTGCTACGGGAGCGAGATCGAAACCCCCCATCTGGATGCCCTCGCCAAGAACGGCCTGCGGTTTTCCCAGTTTTACAACACCGCCCGCTGCTGGCCGTCGCGCGCCGCGCTGATGACCGGCTACTACGCGCAACAGGTCAATCGTGACCCGCAGGGGAACCGTCCGAAGTGGGCGGCGCTCGTGCCGGAGTTGCTGCGGGATGTGGGATACCGCTCGTACCACTCCAGCAAGTGGCACATCGACGGGAAGATCTTGGACGGGGGCTTTTCGCGGTCGTATCACACGACCGATCACGACCGGTTCTTCTCGCCGCGCCACCACCAACTCGATGACCAGCCCCTCGCGCCGCCCGGCTCCGATGAGAAATACTACGCGACCACGGCCACGGCGCAGCGGGCCATCGAGTGGCTGGCCGAACACGACTCGTCGCACAAGCCGCAGCCGTTCTTTCTGTATCTGGCATTCATTGCCCCACACTTCCCGTTGCATGCCCTGCCCGAGGACATCGCCCGTTATCGTGACCGATACAAGCCGGGATGGGACGTCGTTCGCGCCGAGCGCTGGCAGCGGATGCAAAAACTGGGACTGGTGGCCGGAGACATCTCCATTCCGGAACCGACGATCGCACCAAGCTGGAACCTGAGCGAGGCGGAATTGCAGAAGCGCATCGGTCCCGGCGAGTCGGGACGGGCCGTGACGTGGGCTGAGCTGTCTCCCGAACAACGAGATTTCCAAGCCCAGAAAATGGCGGTTCACGCGGCGATGATCGACCGCATGGACCGCGAAATCGGCCGGGTGTTCGAGAAGATCCGCGCGATGAACGCCTGGGATGACACGGTGATCTTCTTCGCGTCCGACAATGGAGCCAGTGCCGAACAGATTATTCGCGGCGACGGCCACACACTCGGTTCCTCACCCGGTTCCGCTCAAAGTTATCTTGGCCTCGGTCCCGGCTGGTCGACGGTCTCCAACACGCCGTTTCGCCGGCACAAGTCGTGGAATCACGAAGGAGGAACATCGACACCGCTCATCGCGCATTGGCCCAAGGGGATCACGGCGAAGGGAGAACTGCGTCACGCGCCCGGACATCTGGTGGACATC
>JANMLE010000018.1:0-2876 GCA_031372385.1 Planctomycetota bacterium
TGCCGGGCGGCGAGCAGGCTCTTCGGTGACTCCGCAGCGGCGGACTTCTCATCACCCGCCCACCGGATCAACTGCTGTGCGATGAACCAGTGACCGGCATCATTCGGATGGACTCCGTCGGGCTGCATCGTGAACTGGGGCTCGGTACTCCGCCGCTCGCGAACCGCCTTGGTCATCGGTCCGTGCAGGTCGATCACGGTCCAGCCCTCTTTGCGCTGGCCGACCAGCCAGTCGCTGTAGCGGTCGAGCACCTCGTTGTACGAGAAGTTCTTCGGCGCACGCATATCGTCGTAGAAGGGCGGCGTCATCACGACGAACTTCGCGCCCGCCTTTTCGACGGCGGCCTTCAGTTGTTTCATGCCGCTCTGGTACTTGCCGAAGCGGGACTCGTCGTACGGCAGGTAGATCCCGCAGTTGATCCCGTAACAGGCGATGACGAGGTCCGGTTGCACGGCGTTCAACACGCGGTCGAGTCGCTCGGCCAGATCGGGACGGGGAAACTGGCCGCCAGCGTGACCGTCTTCACTCAAGCCCGACACGGTTTCACTCGGCAGGCCGCAGTCGATCAACCTCGGAGCGCGGTCCTTCAATTCCGTCACCAGCCAGGCATCGAAATTGGCGACGTACAGTCCGGCCGCCGTGATGCTGTCACCGAGAAACAAGACTCGCTTCGAACGGGTCAGCAGGTCGCGCCCGGTGGGCTCTGCCCGTTCCTGCCCGCGGCCCGCCGCGGACAGCGACACGAGCGCCAGAGTGAATCCAATTCCCATCGTCAGCCGGTTGCGTCGGGTGTTCATTGCCAAGTCTCCAAGATGCGGGTTCGAATGCGTGTTGACGGTGTTTCTGTGGGGTTGGTTTGTTCTCGTCTTGGCGGCAGCATCCAGCGCGGGTCCGCCGCACAGCACCGTGACAAGGAAACAGCCTTCTGAAACGGGTTCAGAAGGCTGTTCACGGCGTCATGAGAAGTCTGCGGTCATGGCCGGACTACTTCTTGTCCTGCATCTGGCTTTCCAGGGCGCTCAGCCGCTTTACCAGTTCGTCGATCGTCTTCTTTTGCTCATCAAGGGACTTCTTCTGGTCGTCGATCGTCTGTTGCTGGTCTTTGACGACCTTGGTGACAAGGGCGACGACGTCCATGATCGGGACCGATTTGCGATCCTGATTGGCAACGAGTTCCGGCACGTCCTCGGCGATGAAGCCGACCTGTTTCTCGGCGGTCGCATCATCCTTGTAAACGAATTCAACCGGTGTCAGTTGCCGCAGTGCATCCGAGGCTTTGCGGGAATCCAGGTCGACAATGTTGTCTTTCAGCGTGCGGCTGGAAGTGAGAACAACTCCATTCGCCGTGATTTGACCATTGGCGGCAATCGTCACCTTCGCGACACCGTTGTTTCGATACACGACCAGCGGTCGCGTCACCAGCGCCCCGCCTGCCACCAAGGCAGCGTTAAAGTTAAGTGCGGGGTTCAGCCCCGTATCTGTCGTGATCAGCCCTTCCGTCATGATGGCCGGATTTGTTAACGCCGACGTCCCCTGAATCCAGGGAACAAAGACCCCGTTACCGCCGGAGGCATTCCTGAACAATAGCTTTCCGACCGTGTCGTCGCTCACATTGAATCTCACAAGCGTCTCCGCGACCCCTGGCTGGGCCGCCTGGTTGACGTGGAACGCGGCCAAGGGACTGCTCGTCCCCAAAGCAATGCTGCCTGATGCGTTCATGTAGAAGCTGCCAGTCGGAGCGTTGGCGGCAATGGCGAACGGAGTCTTGGCACCCGTCGAATCCACAACTCGAAAATCGGCATGGTTGCCGGAAATCTTCCACGTCCGATTTGGGTTGGCTCCCCCCAACTGTTGCAACAACACGTTCGGCGTGTCCGGGACTTGAACGGTGACACCCCCTTGAATGATCACGCCGTTGGGGATCACCTCATCAACGGCACGCGCCGAGAGTCCCATGCCCATCAGCAGAACCGCAGTCAACAACGCCGATTTCAGATTCATCGCAAGGTCTCCAGGAATGAGTGGCACCAAGCCTCAGACAAACACACGGCGGTGAGTATACCCATTGCCCCCTACGCGGCAAGGATCGCCAATTTGGATGGCATGCCGGCTGCCGATGTGCGTGATTCACCGCCTGAAGCGATCCGCATCAAAAAAAGAACAGCCTCCTGAAACGGAATCAGAAGGCTGTTCGTGACGTCATGAAGTGATCGCGGTTGCGACCGGACAATTCAAAAAGGGCGAGCGGGCCAACTCCCTTCAACGAGTAACGTTCAGCCCGCTCATCTGAAAACAAACTGAATGGCCCCGCACATGACAGAGCCTCAACTGTTGCGGCGGAACTGGCCGGGATATACTCCGCTGCCTGTTTCGATCGCAGTTTCTGCGTGAGGTTTCACTCCACCGTGTTGTCGCATCGGATTTCATTGCGATCGTTGATTCCGCTTGCGGGCCTGTGGTTCGGGCTGATGACCACCTCGGTCGGCCTGTCGGCCGAACAGGACGACGCGGTCAAGGCCCTGCGCGTAGGTGATCATGCGAAGTGCATCGAGATTTCCGACAAGGCGATCAAGAACCGCGCGTTTGGCGAAGAGTTCTATCTGCTCAAGGCGGAAGCCGAAAACCAGACAGGCGAGTATCGCGCGGCGTACGACACGCTGGTCGACGGGTTGGCGCGGTATTCGTGGAGCATTCGCATGCGGCTGGTCGGCATCGAAGCGGCGCGGATGAGCGGTCAGGCCGAGCAGGCGGCGGTGTGGCAGACCGAAATCATCGACTTCGCGGGGCGGGCACCGTGGCGCTACTCCGATGCCGACAACCTGCTGGCCCTCGGGCGGGCGGCACTCGACGTCGGGATGGATGCCCGAAACGTGCTC
>JANMLE010000080.1:0-1549 GCA_031372385.1 Planctomycetota bacterium
CTGAGCGGCGGCATGAGTTCCCGCCTGTTCACCGAGATCCGCGAAAAGCGTGGGCTGTGCTACTCCGTGTTCGCCACGCTCAACACGCTGAAGGACCGGGGGCAGGTCGTGTGCTACGCGGGCACGAACTCCGAACGGGCCCAGGAAACTCTCGACGTGCTGCGGGCCGAACTGGCCCGGCTCGGGGACGGGATCGGTCAGGATGAACTGGACCGCTGCAAGGCCCGCGCGAAGAGCTCGCTGATCATGGCCCAGGAATCGAGCGGTTCGCGCGCCGCGTCGCTCGCCCGCAACTGGTATCACATGGGACGTGTCGTCACGCTCGAAGAAGTCCGTTTGAAGATCGAGGAATTGACCGTGGCCACGGTACTCGACTACGTCCATGCACACCCGGCCAAAGACTTTTCGATCCTGACCATCGGCCCCGCGGCACTCAATTGACTGCGAAGGTTTGGTCCGAAAGATTCAGTGCAAAGTGAGAAGTGTTCAGTGCAAAGTGCAAATCGAACGAAAGGCAACGGCTCTTCCAGACACGATCCAACACCCCAGACAATCGGCTGAGTGTCGGCGAGCCATGCGTTGTCGCTGGTGTGAGTGTCTTCCCTTTTGCACTTTGCACTGAACACTTCTCACTTCGCACTCAATTCGTTGATGCAAAACATCACAGTAAAAGTAAATCACGTGGGACGACCGTCCCGTCCGTCCAGCATCCGCAACACGACTCCGTCACAAAGTCTCTCATGCAGTTCCATCACACCACGCTTCCCAACGGTCTCGAAGTCGTCGCCGAACTGAACGACGATGCCTACAGCGTCGCGTTCGGGTTCTACGTCAAAACCGGGGCGCGCGATGAGACCCCCGAGGTCTCCGGCGTCAGCCACTTCCTCGAACACATGGCGTTCAAGGGAACCGAACGGTTCTCGGCCGAGGATGTGAACCGGATCTTCGACGAGTACGGCGCCGACTACAACGCGATGACCGGCGAAGAGAGCACCGTCTTCTACGCCTCCGTGCTCCCCGAGTACCTGCCGCCAGTCTTCGAACTTCAGTCCGGCATCCTGTTCCCAACCCTGCGGCAGGAAGACTTCGACGTCGAGAAAAAAGTGATCCTCGAAGAGATCGGCATGTACGAGGACCAGCCGTCGTCGGTCGCCTACGACCGCGCCATGCAACTGCACTTCAGCGGACATGATCTGGGCCAGTCGGTCCTCGGAACGACCGCGAGTGTCTCGGCGCTGACCTCCGACCAAATGCGCCAGTACCACGCGGACCACTATCGCGCCGGCAACATCGTGCTGGCCGTCGCGGGGCACACCGAGTGGACGACGGTCCTCGAACTGGCCCAGAAACATTGCGGCCACTGGCCGGCCGGAGTCAGCGCGCGACACATCGAACTCGCCAAGCCGGTGCCGCAGTCACAGTTCGTGGTCAAGGAGCACTGCCAGCAGGAGCAGATCATCCAACTCGCCCCGGCTCCGGACTGCCATGACCCCCGCCGATATGCCGCCGAACTGCTGACCGTGATCGTCGGCGACGACTCCAACAGCCG
>JANMLE010000085.1:0-2024 GCA_031372385.1 Planctomycetota bacterium
GCTGCAGATTCAGCGATTCCAGCTTGGTGCGAATGAAGACATCGACTGACGGCGGCCCCGAGATCTTGGCTTCCAGGCTTTCCTTCGAGGAGAGTGGACGAAACGACCACCAGTCCGACTTGTCCTTCACGTCGCCGGCGACTTCGTCCGGCCACTTCGCGCCCTGATCGATCCACGCGCGCAGAAGACCGATTTCGGCGGCTGAAAGTCGCGCCCCTTCCGGCGGCATCACCAAGTCATCCGCTCCGGAAACAAACCGCACCAACGGGCTGTCGGCGCTCTTGCCGGGGATGATGTTCGGCGCATGCGACTCGCCCCCCTTGAGGGCCACCTGCCGCAGATCGAGCCGGTATTCCCCCTTTTGCTTGTCGGGTCCGTGACAGCGCAGACAGGCCCGCTGAAAGATCGGCCGGACATCGCGGACGAAGTCGACGGCCTTGGCGGCCGGACTCGAATCCGCGTCTTCCGCGACAACGGTCGGCACGCGATTCACGACCGTCGACGGCATCCCGCTAACAGCGAAGATGCAGGCCACGGGCCACAGAAGCCAACGTTGATTTCGTACGGTTCCGTCCACCCGACCTCCACTTTGCTCAACATCCAACGTCGCACCCCGCGGGGTGCGAGGAATTCCTTCGTTTCCGACACAAGCCGTGGAGCACGTTTTCAACGTGCTTTCAACGCCTTCAACGTGCCCAAATCGCCAGGAAACAGGCACGTTGAAAACGTGCCCCACGGTCTTTCTACAATTTTGTGCGCGACGCAGCGTGCTCATTTCGCGCGGGTCAGGCGGTACAGGTCGCTGGTCATCTTCATCAAATACAGCGTGTCGTGCCGCGGGTCGTACTCCAGCCAACTGAGGCCGCCGAGTCCTTTCATGTCTTTCGGCGGGGCGACGGGTGCCGACCAGTTGACACCGCCGTCGGTGCTCTCGACCGGACCGGCCTTGGTGAGTACAAACAGATGCCGCGCGTTGCGGCCGAAGATCGGGCCGTACTGGGCCTCCTTCACCACGCCAATCTTGTTCCAAGTCTGGCCCTTGTCGGTCGTGGAGATCAGGCTGCCATCGACCAGCCAATAGAGCGTGCCATCGTTCCATTTCGGCAGGGCCTGGGCGCTGTTCGTCCCCACCGGGCTGAATTCGCCGCACGATTGGAAGGTCACGCCGCCGTCGGTCGTGCGCATCAGATGCGGGCTCGGTTGCTCCTTGCTCTTGGCTTGGGCGACGACCGCGGTCTTGTTGTCGAAGACCCAGCCGGTGCCGTATCCCTTGCCGACCTCGGTGAACGACTGCCCGCCGTTGCCGGAGGCCAGCAGCAAACCGCCGGCCTCATGCTTCAGCGCCAGGACAAAACGCATCTCGGGATCGGTCCAATCCACGGCGGACCAGTCGATGTGGCCGGACTTCGCGTCCATCTCCTTCCACGTCGCGGCGCGATCGCTGCTGACAGACAGCGGCGAGCCATAGACCAGCGCGGCCACCATCCGGTGGGACTTGCCGGTGGGGTCGAGCGACCAGCAACCGGGCGACTCGGTGCGGCCCTTCGGTTGAGTTTCACTGACGCGCTTCCAGGTTTGCCCCTGATCGGCGGAGTGGAACATGCCGCGGTCGCTGAGATTCACAAACACATCACCGGTCTGATGATCGACGACCACGCCGCACAACCCGCCGTAGCCGGTCTTTTCGGACTTCAGCAGATCCGCCGTGACGGCAGTCCACTCCTGAGCCCGGCCGGTGATGGACAGCGACAGCGTCAGCAGAATCGTCAAAACAAATCGCAGCATTGGAAACTCCCATTTCTCGGGTCTTGAACTTTTTGATTTGGACTGCGGCGATTCATCGCCGCTTTGTTTTCTCCTGTTGGTCGAATCTTTCGAGAGTCGTAACGCATGTGGGCGTTTCAGAAATCTGTAGGACAGCCGTGTGCGACTTTTGATGTTCATCTGTAGGGTGCGTGGAGTCTTCGGAACGCACTGTCATCAGAGCGCGCGAGACTTCAATCGGTGCGTTCCGAAGGCGGTGC
>JANMLE010000131.1:0-1941 GCA_031372385.1 Planctomycetota bacterium
TCATTGAACTGACCGCCGCCGAACGCCAGCAGTTTCGCGACCTGGGCTTCGACGAAGCGGGCTTCAAGAAAGAGCTGGGGATCACTGAAGTCTCGGGCGAGGCGGGCTATTCGACGATCGAACGCCGCTGGGCACGTCCCACCTGCGAAGTGAACGGTCTGGTCAGCGGCTACACCGGTGTCGGTCCGAAGACGATTGTGCCGTCGAAGGCGACGGTCAAGATCACGTGTCGCTTGGTGCCGGACCAAGATCCTCATGCGCTGACCGAGGCGCTGCATCAGTACCTGAAGTCGCAGTGTCCGGGCTCACTGAAATTTGAATTCACTAGCTATCACGGTTGCCCGGCGTTTGTGTTCGACCCGAACAGCCCATACATCGAAGCGGCGGCCGAGGCGGTCCGCGAAGCGTGGGGCGTCGACCGTGTCCGGCTGATCCGCGAAGGGGGCTCGATCCCGGTGGTGCAGACCTTCAAGGATGTGCTGGGGGTCGATACACTCCTGCTCGGCTGGGGCCTGAACACCGACAACCTGCACAGCCCCAACGAACATTTCACAGTGGCCGATTTTCACCTCGGCATCGCGGCCAGCGCCCGGCTGTGGGAGAAACTGGCGGCGATGAAGACGTGAAAGCTCGGCGGCATCGGCCGCGAACATTCGCTGAACAACATTTTGGGGGAAGCGATGCCTGTTCGATATGCACTGATCGTCTGGATCCCCTTGATTTGCCTCTGCGGATGCCCGCTCAAAAGCCCTATCGGGACACCAAGTGATCATTATCGGCCACACGGCCACCAAGACACGACTTTGGACGTTTCGCTCACAGATGACGTAATCGTTTTCAACGCAATGGGAGCCGGGGGGCGCGATCTGTATCTGTTGCAATTGGAATCCTTGCGTGTCACGCGAATCGCCGAGACACCGGAGTACGAAGTTTGGCCTAGTTTTTCTGCGGACGGCAAGAATCTGGTCTACGCCGCCGGGATTCCCGGTGATCGAGCTGACCATGTTTTCAAACGAGGCGTCGATGGTGGTGCCGCAGAACAATTGACGCATGCGGATGCAAACGATTCATCGCCAAGATTCTCACCTGACGGCTCAATGATCGTCTTCGCTCGCGACAAGACCTACAACTGGGGTGGACTCGCGGCCAATTGGGAAACGGGTGGTGTCATCTGCCTGATTCAAAGCGATGGCACAAACGAACGGCAGCTTACTGCCGATGGCAACTTCGCATGCGAGCCGCGATTCTCGGTCGATGGGAAATTTGTGATGTTCTCCACTGAAACCGGACTCGCGTCTGTTCCTGTCGATGGTTCCGCATCGCCAAAACCAATTTCTGGGCCATACGGGGCGGTGCCTTCTTCGGATGCGAAGCTGCTCGCATACTCCAAGGGACAATACTCACCAAAATTAAAAATCTATGTGGCTGACTCCGATGGGTCTTCCGAACGACTGCTCACTCCAAACGTCGGTGGCTGTTCTCAACCCATATTCAGTCGTACAGGCAATCGACTGTTCTTCTTCCGGGAAGAGTGGCCAGATGGCCCAACTGGGACGCCAAAGTTCAACATTTGGGAAGCCTCGATTGACGGCAAGACCACGCGAATGCTGGCGGATTACCAATTGTTCGATAACCCACTCTCTTGGAAGCCGAAACGCCAGCCCTAACCCGTTCCCGCCTACTCTCAAGGATTGATGGACTCACGATGCTCGACCTTCAGTTTGTTTGTGACAACATCGAGACGATCCGGACGAATTGTCAGCGTCGCCATGTTCAGGCGGATCTGCATCACATCGTGTCGCTGCGGGACCGGCGGTCGGCGTTGATTATTCAAACCGACGAGACGCGGCACGAACAGAAGGAGACGTCGGCGTTGATCCCCAAGGCCGCGCCGGCCGACAAGCAGGGGCTGATCGAAAAGGGTCGGGCTCTGCGGGAACG
>JANMLE010000156.1:0-4963 GCA_031372385.1 Planctomycetota bacterium
GAATACCTGCTGCTGAATCACCCGCTGGATTGTCCCGTCTGCGACCAAGCCGGTGAATGCGGGTTGCAGGACTACAGCTACGAATACGGCCGCGGGTACAGCCGCCTGCAGGAACCGAAGAACATCAAGCCGGACAAGGACTACATCGGCGACCAGATCACGCTGTTCACCGACCGCTGCATCATGTGTACGCGGTGCGTCCGCTTTACCCGCGAAATCAGCGGCACCGCCGAATTGCAGGTCACCAGTCGCGGCACCCACGAAGAGATCGACATCTTCCCCGGCATCCCGTGCGACAACAAACTGGCCGGCAACGTCGTCGACCTCTGCCCGGTCGGCGCCCTGTGCAGCAAGGACTTCCTGTACGAACAGCGAGTCTGGTGGCTGAATTCGAAGAACAGCGTCTGTCCCGGTTGCAGCACCGGCTGCAGCATCCGCGTCGACCAGAACAAGGATGTCCTCTACCGGCTGAAGCCCCGTGAGAATCCGCAGGCGCAGGGGAGCTTCATGTGCGACGAGGGCCGCTTCGGCTGGAAGTACGTTCACTCGGACCAGCGATTGAAGCTGCCCGAACAACGGTCCGGTGGACAGACGGTGTCGAAGAACTGGGACGCGGTGCTCCCCGCCGTTCGCAATGCCTTGAAGGACGCCGCGCTCCGCGCGCCCCACAAGTTCGCCGCGGTGATCTCGCCGTGGGCGACGGTGGAAGAGGCGTACTTGCTGGCGACTTATGCCCGCAAACTGTCACCCACTGCCCGACTGGCCATTGGTCCGGTGCGGACGGTTGGCGACGACGATCTGTATCCGAAGGACGTCCACGGCCGGCCCGCCTCGCCCACGAAGTTCACGATTCGCGCCGAGAAGTGTCCGAACCGGCGCGGGGTCGAAGCGGTGTTGAAACAGATCCAGGGTTCGGTCATCGAGTTCTCCGATCTGCTCCATCAAGTCTCGCGCGGTGAGATCGAAGCGCTGTTCGTTTTGGGTGGTGATCCGGAAGGCTGGATCAGCGCGGCCGATGTCGCGAAGCTCGACAAGCTGAAGCTGCTGGTCGTGCAGGATCTGCTCGCGTCGGCCGCCAGTGCCAAGGCGCAGTTCGTGCTCGCCGGCGCGGCGTGGGCCGAGAAAGACGGCACGTTTGTGAATCACAACGGACTGGCTCAAGCGATCCATCGCGCGCTGCGGGGACCGGAGGAGGCCCGTCCCGACGGTCGCATCCTGATGGAGCTGGCCGAGCGGCAGGGGATGTTTCACGCGCCGACGCTGCGGAAGGAAATCGCGGCGGCGATCCCGGCCCTGGCCGGACTGGCCGTCGGCGATCTTGGCGAGTTGGGTGTGATGCTGGACTCACCGGCTGCGGCGGAGAAGCCCCGGTTGCAGACGGTGTGAAACGACGAACGCGGATGCCATTCAACACGTAACACATGGTTCCAGCGGCCCCGATGATCGGGGATGCGGCCGGACCTGAATCGAACAGATCGAACGAGACATGCAGTATCTCTTGGATTTTGTCAGCAGCAAGTGGGAGTGGCTCGTCGGCATGTTGCCCGAGGCGGCTCGGCCTTATGCGATGCCGCTCCTGGTGATCGTCATCGTGCTGAACGTGAATCTGGGCGTTTGCACGTACCTGATCCTGCTGGAGCGCAAGCTATCGGCGTGGATGCAGGACCGGCATGGTCCCAACCGCGTCGGGCCGTTTGGATTGTTTCAGCCGGTGGCGGACATGCTCAAGCTGCTGCTGAAGGAAGACGTGATTCCGGGCCACGTGAACAAGGTGCTGTTCGTGCTGGCACCGGGGATCTCGGTCTTCACGACGTTTCTTGCGTTCTGCGTCGTGCCGTTCGGTCCCGTGCCGGACCACCTGACGCCGGGTGACGGTCAGTTCCCGTTCATCATCGCTCCGGGCATCGATCTCGGCATCGTGTTCATCTTCGCAATCGGCAGCCTGTCGGTGTACGGGGTCATCCTGGGTGGCTGGGCGTCGAACAACAAGTACAGTGCGCTCGGTTGCCTGCGGGCCAGTGCCCAGGTGGTCAGCTACGAGATTCCGCTGGGGATGTCGGTCGTCGGGCTGGCGATCCTGAACAGTTCGATGAGCATCGAAAAGATCCTGACGAACCAGGCCAGCCAGGGTCTGATCGGTTGGAACATCTGGTATCAGCCACTGGCCTGCATGATCTTCTTCATCGCCGCGATGGCCGAAGCCCAGCGGCTGCCGTTCGACCTGGCCGAATGCGAGCAGGAACTGATCGGCGGCTGGCACACCGAATACAGCGCGATGAAGTGGGGCCTGTTCTTCCTGGCCGAGTACACGCACGTGATCACGATCAGCTTCCTGACGAGCATCCTGTTCTTCGGCGGCTGGCACTTCCCGCTGATCGCCGAGGCCGACAGCGCCTACACCGGGGCCACCGTGGTCAAGGTGCTGGTCCTGCTGACCAAAGTCTTCGCCGTGATCATCGTGATCCAGATGCTCCGCTGGACGATCCCGCGGTTCCGCTTCGACCAACTGATGAGCCTGGCCTGGAAGGGTCTGATCCCGCTGGCCACCGTGAATGTGCTGCTGGTGATGACCGTGAAGCAGTTCGACCTGCACACGCTGTGGCTGTTTCCGCTGTCGATCGCGACGTTCGTGGCGGCGGGACTGATGGCGACGCAATCAACGCGGCCGTTCGCACGGCGAGTGGTTGCACCGGTGGAAGAACACGGGCACAGTGGACACGGCGGACAGCATGCGCCTGCTCATTGAGTAGAGAACTGAAATTGCAAATTTAAAGACGCTGACAGTGAGGAATCTCGAATGCCAATCAATGCCAAAGACGTCGAGTGGGTCGAAGAACCGCCGATGAACTTCTGGGAGGCGACGTTCCTGCCGGCGGTGGTCGACGGGTTGTTCGCGACCGGACATCACGTCACGCATTTCCAGTCGGTGACGCAGCAGTATCCCGAAGTCGCTTCGGACCTGCCGAAGCACTACCGCGGCGTCCATCGGTTGAACCGCGACGATGCCGGCCGCGTGAAGTGCGTCGCCTGCATGATGTGCGCGACGGCCTGTCCCGCGCGGTGCATCGACATCGTCGCGCAGGAGGCTCCCAAGGACGATCCCAAGTGGGCCGACCGCGACAAATTTCCCAAGTCGTTCGTGATCGACGAGCTGAAGTGCATCTATTGCGGCATGTGCGAGGAAGCCTGCCCGGTCGATGTGATCGAGATGACGCACATCTACGACTTGGTCGGGATGACCCGCCAGGAGATGCTGTTCGACAAGGAGAAGCTGCTGAGCGTCTTCGACCAGACGAAGGATTGCGGGCTCGACCCGGTCCGCACCCACAAGGGCCGCCTCGGCCCCGCCAGCGACTTCGAGCAGTTACCAACCCTCGGCCCGGCCACGACGGTTCTGGGTGACGACCGGTCGGCGAAGTCGGCCTCGCCCGGTGTGATTTCGCAATAGTGAGTGTTGTACGGCGGATTCGTGAATTTCGGGGTCGGTGACGTTAGACTTCGGCCCTTCGAATGACATTCCCGCAGGCTTGGTCCTGCTGTTTGATGCGACTGGAACTGCGATGAAGTGGTCAGATGAAAATGCCGCGGTGCTGGTGCCGCTCGTGCTGGGATGGCTGGCCGTCTGGTGGCTGTTGCCGCGCGAGAAGGGGCGTTCGCGAATTCTTGGCGGACTGGTCGCGCTCGGGGCGCTGTTGGGGTTGCAGGCGACGCTGTTGCCACCGGCTGGAAACGTCGTGCGCGATGTGATGTTCTACCTGTTTTCCGGCGCGGCGATTGTGTCCGCCGGGCTGATGATCACGGACCGCAATCCGGTCTACGCGGCGCTGTGGTTCGCGATGACCACGCTCGCCGTCTGCGGTCTGTTCCTGCTCAACTCGGCGCCGTTCCTGTCGGCGGCCACGATCATCGTGTATGCCGGGGCGATCGTCGTCACGTTCCTGTTCGTCATCATGCTGGCGCAGCAGACGGCGACCGCGAACTATGACAGTCGGGCCGTGCAGCCGGCGATGGCCAGCGTGCTGTCGTTCGTGTTGCTGGGCGGATTGTTGTTCGCACTACAAGAGTGGGGCGGGATCGACGGCAAGCTGGCCGACGACGCGCGGCTGGGTCAGTTCGTGGCACTGGATGCGAAGACGAGGGCCAACGTGTTCAGCCAGCCACCCCAGAGCAACAAGACGGAAATCGGCTCGATGCGCGTGCTGGGCCGGTCGCTCTTCTCCGATTACCTGTACGTGGTCGAATTGGCGGGGACCGTGCTGCTGATCGCGACGATTGGTGCGATCGCCCTCGCGCCGCGGAGGTCTCAGGGAACACTATGACATCCACCGCTCTCGAAAGTCAGCTTGTCGTGGGGGCGATCCTGTTCGCCCTCGGAATGATCGGCTTCCTCACGCGCCGCAACCTGATCCTGATCGTGCTGTCGACCGAACTGATGCTGCACGGCGTGTCGGTCAACCTCACCGCGTTTGGCCGGTATCACGGCAATCCGCAGGGACAGGTCTTCACGATCTTCGTGCTGACCATCGCCGCGTGCGAGGCGGGTCTGGCGCTGTCGCTGATCCTGACGCTCTATCAGCGACGCAAGTCGCTCGACGTGTTCCTGTGGGGGAACCTCGGCGAGGACGATCTGCCGGTGTTGTCCGGGGGCGGGGTTCCGCCGCAGACGATGCCGGTCGATCCCAACGCCGATCTGCCGCACCTGATCCCCGCCGGCCGCGCCCCCGCGACCCCGGCCACGAAAACCTGATTCCCCCGGCGTGACTGTGGACCGCACGGATCAGCCCGATCTGTGGACACCACGGTCGTTCCGGCCTGATCGATGGACCGACCGAAGAAAGAGACTGATCCCGTGTTCGACTGGTTGACACCCTCCAACGTTCTCTGGCTGATCCCGGCCGCGCCGCTGCTGGCGTGCGTGTGGATCGTGGTCGTCGGACATGTGGTCCGCCGCCAGTACGCTCAT
>JANMLE010000164.1:0-2723 GCA_031372385.1 Planctomycetota bacterium
GACGACTGCCGCACATAGACAATCGCCTGCTTCCGCCAATGCTCGACGCGAATCTTCGAGTTGCGCCGCAGACCCACCGAACTCATCCGCTCGTGGTCACCAGCGGGCGAACGGACTTGCTGAGTGCTGCCGTATCGGGCCTCCACGAACGGCGGCGATCCGACCGCGTGAAGTGTCTCGGCCGCGGGTGGAGATTCGACCACCGCCGGCTGTGCGGCCAACGGCGGTTTTGCAACGGGCGACTTGGCTTCAACAGTCTTCATGCCGCACCCACTTCCGGCCGTGCGGTTCCCGAATCTGCCGGGCGACAATCCGACCCAGAGTCTGCAGCACCTCCCGCCGTTGTGCTGCGTCGAGTGCCTCCCAGAGTTGCTCCAACGCCATCCGCGAGCGATGCTCCGACACCAGCGTCAACGCCCCCCGCGCCCCCCGTTTTCCGTTCCGCGCAGGATTCGTCTCCTCCTTGAATTTCCGTCCGCTTCGCCTCGTACCACTCCGCGAGGCCCCACAAAGCCGAAACCGAGACTACCGGACCAACCCCGAGGGATCGATCCCTGTTATCTTCATGGGCAGAACGATTGGTGTTTGTGCAATCTGACGAAGGGCCCCAATCTGGCGGCGATTGATCCCAAAACGACGAAGCTTGTTCGACTCTTCCATCCCCGCCGGGACCGTTGGTCGAGACATTTTCACTGGCACGGACCGAGACTGCTCGGGAAGACTGCCGTCGGTCGGGCGACCATCGTGCTGCTGCAAATCAACCATCCGCACGATGTCGCCGTGCGACGCTCCCTCATCGAGTGAGTGTTTCCACCGACTGATGCCTGATCCGACGCGCCGCGATTCAACCGCATCGACGTGAAATTCACGTCAGGCCGAGGATCGGGTCGGCGTGGTAGTCGTGGTGGGGGCGGTTGAGGCGGTCTTTCCAGACGAGGGTGCGGGGGAGGCCGAGGGCTTGGTAGATGGTGGCTGCCATGTCTTTGGGGCGCTGGGCGTCGGCGGCGGGATAGGCACCGATGCGGTCTGACGCGCCGATCACGGTGCCTCCCTTCACGCCGCCGCCCGCGAAGAAGACCGATTGCACCGCTCCCCAATGATCGCGGCCGGGGAGCTTTGAGACGGCACCGCTGAACGTGAAGATCTTCGGCGTGCGGCCGAATTCGCCCGCCATCACGATCAGCACGTCATCGAGCAGACCGCGCTCGCCGAGATCATCGATCAGCGCGCTCACCGCGCGGTCGGTCGGCGGGAACAGGAAGTGTTTCAAGTTGTGGAACGCCTTTTCGTGCGTGTCCCACGACTCGTCGTTGCCGAGGTTCACTTGGACGAGACTGACTCCGGCTTCGACCAACTGACGCGCCATCAGCAGGGACCAGCCGAAGGAAGTTCCGGCCATAGCAATCCTGCAATGCGACCGGAGCGGACTGCACGTCAAGCGCCTTGTGAACTCCGCCGCTGTTGAGCAGCGAGACGGCGGACTGACGATGCCGCTCGAACTCACCGACCTGGGCCGCATCGTCCAATTGGCGGCGCTGTTGATTCAGTGTGCTGAGCAGATTCAACCGACCGTTGAAGCGCCCCTGCAACACTCCCTGTGGCAACTCCAACCGGGGTGCCTGGAACACGTAGTCGGGCGGATTGTTGGCTCCCTCCCAGCGCTGAAAGCCGTACTGCGGGAACGCGCCGTGAATGTACTTCGCGTCGCGGAACTGGCTGGCTTCGATGAACCACGGATCGAGCTGCCAGCCCATCTGACCGGCGAACTGTCCGGGAATCGAGCGGCCGGTGACGTGGATCAGTTTCTCGGGAAGGACGGCGGCCGGCACTTGGCAGTCTGGTCGCTGTACGCGGCCGACGCGAAGCGCGCGTACAAGATCGAAGCTTCGAGCAGGTCTGGATTGATGATGCCTGGCATGTCGGGGGGATCTCCATTCTGAAACGACGAGGGGAAGATGGGTGGTCGACGACGAAGGGATGCTGCCGAAACCGTAGTGATCTTGGACAATTCCGCCAATCGGATCCGTCTGCCGTGACCAATTCGCGCGGCAGTATGCGCCGCGACATTCATCCGTGCCAGCAAGCGAAATGTGTTTTGCAAAGAGACGACACGGAATCACCACGCTCGGGCCGCGGCGCGCCCGATGGAACAGCAATGCCTGAACCCCGGAGCGGACACATGAGACAACCCGACACATCGGACATCGCGCTCTTCGCGACAGCCAATCGCCGACGATCCAATACGGAAGCAGGTGCCGCCCGACCATCTCAGAGGCTGTGAATGTTCCGCCACCGAGCTTGTCTCGGTGGTTCAACGGCTTTCGCACTACTCGTTTTTCCCGAGAAAGTGAAGTAGCGCAAAAGCCAATGAACCCCTGGGGCAAGCCCAGGGGCGAAAGGTTCACAACCTTTCAGTCCCAGGCCAGCGGCTTCAGCCACGCCGATTTCAGTTCGGCACAGTCCGCGTCGATGACCGGCTTCCCCGCGAATGTGAATTGAACCCGGCCGGCCACCGTCACCGTGCCGATCCTGGCGAGCGGCAGTCCCGCGAAGTTCGCTTCGACGTTCGATGCGGCTTCCGGAGTCACCTCGATCAGGAAGCGGGTGGTGCTTTCCGAGTAGAGCAGCACGGCGGGATCGTTCTGACCGCTGCCTTCGGCGATCGGTGTGAGATCGATGTCGACTCCCAAGCCCCCCGCGAAAGCCATCTCGGCGGCGGCGAC
>JANMLE010001497.1:0-1004 GCA_031372385.1 Planctomycetota bacterium
CTCTGGCTGCGGGCGTTCGTGACGCGAGCCCGGATCAATCCGTTCTCGCTGCTGTTCATGTCGCTGAGAAAGATCAATCCGACGGCGATCGTCGACACCAAGATCATGGCGGTGCAGGCCGGCCTGCGTGAGATCACGACCGACCGGCTGGAAGCGCACTACCTGGCGGGGGGCAACATCCGCAACGTCGTCCGCGCGCTGATCATCGCGCACCGGGCCAAGATCACCCTCGACTGGAACACCGCCGCCGCGATCGATCTGGCGGGACGCAACGTGCTCGAGGCCGTGCAGACCAGCGTCAACCCGCGCGTCATCGACTGTCCCGATCCCAAATCCTTCGGCCGCGACACGCTCGACGGCGTCGCCAACACCGGGATTCAATGGAAGCCGCGCGCCCGCGTGCCCGTGCGCACGAACCTGGCCCAGTTGATCGGTGGCGCCACCGAGGACACGATCGTGGCCCGCGTCGGCGAAGGGATCGTGTCGGCGATCGGATCATGCGAATCGCACAACGAAGTCCTGGCGAACCCGATGCTGATCGCGAAGACCGTGCTGCAAAAGGGGCTCGATTCCCAGACGGCCTATGAGATCGTCTCGATCGACATCGCCGACATCGACGTGGGCGACAATATCGGTGCCCGACTGCAGGCCGACCAGGCCGAAGCCGACATGCGCATCGCCCGCGCCAAGGCCGAAGAACGGCGGGCTCGGGCCGTCGCCGCCGAACAGGACATGAAGGCCCTGACCGTCGAAAACCAGTCCAAGGTCGTGCTGGCCGAAGCCGAGATTCCGCTCGCCATGGCCGACGCCTACCGCGGCGGATTCCTGCGCGCCAAGCCGCAATCCAACGGGGCCGTCTGACCACAGACTTGGACTGCGGCGATTCATCGCCGCTTTCATTTCTCCGGCTCTCCGCCATTCCTGCTGAAAGAGGTGTGAAGTGAGCGGCAAGGCGCTAGCCCGGATTATTCACCACGAAATACTCGAAAGACACGAAAGGGAAG
>JANMLE010000280.1:0-3433 GCA_031372385.1 Planctomycetota bacterium
GTCACCGTGGTCTGTTTCTTCGCACTGGCCTGGCTCATGATCAGCGGTCGGATCGACGGCCCGGCCGGTCGGCGCACCGGACTGGGGTTCGATGAAGGATTGCAGGTGCAGATGGATTCGTACCGGCAGATCGCCGGGGACCGCGGTGAGCAGCGGCAACTCGACGACCGCCCCTTCCATTTTGTGGCCCGGCAGGGAGACCTGTTGATCTGGTCGGGACAGAAATCCTTCGTCGACACGCGCGCCGGTCTGTTCAGCGGCTCCGGCGACAGCGACCTCTTCGAGCTGCACGACCGGACCCGCACCGCGCTGCAGCAGAAGCGCAAGAACCGGCCGGGGAGCGGCGAACCGGACGTCTGGAAAAAGACCTTTGAGAAATACCAGTTGACGCACGCCATGCCGCGCTTGAGCGGTCCGGTCCCCGCGCCCGACTACATCACCTTCGGCGACCTGCTGTCGTCGAGCGACTGGGCGCTGACGGATCTGACCGCCTCGACCTGCGTGTACTATCGCGACGAAAAGCGCGCCCCGTTGGACGAGTACGTTTCCCAACACCGGTTCGACTTCGTCAAGCAAGCCTTTCGCACGGCCGACGCGCCCACCGCTGACACGCGCGCGACCGAAACTCGCGCGGTCGACAAGGTGCCTGAGACCGCGCGCGTCTGCGCCAAGCCGGCGACGATGTCCGACGGTCTGTTCTCTGTGCGGCAGCCGCGTCATCCGGCCGGGATTCAGCAGGCCGAACACTTTGTGCAACTGGCCGGGGCGAACGGCAATATCCCGCCGCAGATGCGGGCCGCGTGCGCGATTCTGGCGGTGCGTCACGCGACGGCGGGCCTGCGCGAGGACTCGAATTCGGCGGACGGATACCGATCGCTGGGTCGGGCCTACGTGATCCTGGATCGCGTCGAAACCAGCCTGATGAACGGGGCGGGGCTGCGCTGGTTCAGCGCGGCTCGGTACTACCAGGCCGCCGCCGCGCTGCAGCAGGCGGCGCTGTTGAAACCCGATGACCCGCTGATCCGGATGGATCTGCTCGGAGTGTTCGAACGTTCGCAGCGAGGTGAACTCGCGTTGGAATCGATCCGGCACATCAAGCGGATTCGTCCGGTCACCGCGCAATCCACGGAGGAGGAACGCAGCCAGCGGGAACCCCTGGTGAAACTCGAATTTACACTCGATGAGATGCTGGCGAAGATCGAAAGCCGGGTCGATCAGGAATTGCAGAACGGGGCCGACCGGTTCCAGGTCGCGGCGGCGGCTTACCAGATGGGAGCCGTGCGGCTCGCCATTCGGACCCTGGAAGAGGACGCGATTTACAAGGAGCGGTCCGCCATCGGCCGGATGGCACTGGGGACGTGGCTGATCGAAGCGGGGCGCGTGCAGGAGGGGATGGAGGCCCTGGAACAGGCGTCGGTCTCGGGGGAAATTCCGGGTTGGCGCGACTCCGTCGCCACCTCGATGCTCGTCAACGCCGAATACAACCGCGCGATCGAACTCTGGCAGGATCAGGTGCGGGAGACGAACACGAACAGCACCCAGGCGGCGCTGCTGACGCTTCCCTTCCTGACCCTGAATCCGGCGTGGCTGAGTCCCGACCAGTACCCGTTCACCCACGTCGGCGCGGCGGGCGACATCGTCGGCCGGGTCCGCGCCGAAAACGGAACGCTGACGTTTCAGATCGGACTGGCCCAACTGGAACAGGGCGACGTCGCCGCCGCAACCAAGTCCCTGCAGTACGTCCACGACAACGCGCCGTACTCTCAGTTGCAGCCGCTGATCAAGTTCTATCTGGAAGTCTTGGCGGACAAGAAGATCGAGGTCGCGCCGTTCGAACCGCCGAAGTTCGAGGAGTTTGAACCACTGGGCGACGAGCCGGCAACGAAGGTTGATACCGCGCCCAAGACCGGAACACCGGCTCCAGCGAAGCCGCCCTCGACGACGGCTCCCGAGAAGAAGCCGGATTAACCTCGCGCGGCCTGACCTGAGATGTTTAACCGCTACGCCATCGGCGTGCGCGCATGCGGGAGCAACCCGTGATTCGCGCGCACGCCGGTGGCGTAGCGGTTAAACGAAAACGTCCCACATCCCCCGCGCGAATCATCACCCACCCGTCACCCCAACACCGCGCGGACGTCGGCTTCGGGGATGTCCCCGAATGTTTTGACTTCGCCGAGTCGAACGGGGAGCACGAACCGCAGGCTGCCCGAGACCGCTTTCTTGTCGAGGCGCATGCGCGACAGGATCGCGTCCGTCGACAGGTGGATACCGGGGGGCAGGGCGGTCGGCAGGTGCAGCGCCTGCAACAGCGCGACCTGCCGCGCGGTCACACTGCCGTCGATCAGGCCGCGCCGTTCGGCCAGCCGGCTGGCGTGGACCATGCCGATCGCGACCGCCTCGCCGTGCAGAAGCTCACCGTAACCGCTGAGCGCTTCGAAGGCGTGGCCGAAGGTGTGGCCGTAGTTGAGGACCGCACGCACGCCGCTCACTTCAAATTCGTCCCGTTCGACGACGTCCGCCTTCAACTGGCAGCTCCGCGCGATGATGTGCCGCACCGCGTCGGGCCGTCGCGCGTTGATGGCCTCGACGTGCTGTTCGAGATACTCGAAGAACGCGGCGTCGAGGATCACGCCGTACTTGACGACCTCGGCCAGTCCCGCGTGATAGTCGCGATCGGGGAGCGTTGCCAGGGCCGCGGTGTCGATCAGCACGCCGATCGGCTGGTAGAAGGCTCCGATCATGTTCTTGGCGAGCGGATGATTGACCCCCGTCTTGCCTCCGACCGAACTGTCGACCGCCGACAACAGCGTTGTCGGGATCTGGATGAACGGCAGGCCGCGGGTGTAGGTCGCGGCGATGAAGCCGGCCGCGTCACCGACGACACCACCACCGACCGCGACGATGACCGTCCGGCGATCGGCCTGCATGGCGATCAGCCGATCGTAGACCTTCGTCACGACGTCCAGCGATTTGGAGGTCTCACCCGCCGGCAAAATCTCGGTCTCGCAGCGCCAGCCGCCGGCCTCCAAAATGCGTCGCACCGTGGCGGCGTGAGAATCGGCGATGTGCGAATCAGTGACGATCAGCGCGACCGGCTGCGGCGGTGGCGGCGCGTTCGCAGCCAGCCAGGCGCTGCCGAGCGGCGGGCGCTGCTTGCACGCCATCGAAGACATGCCGTCCCGTTCGACCCACCACCGGCGCAGCAGTCCGGCGCAGTCCGACAGCCTGTTGCTGACGATGGGGATTTCATAACTGCGCGGGCCGAGATCGACACGGACCACGATTTCATCGGATGCGGACACGGTGGGATCCTGCGTTGTGGTGAGTGGTGAGCGACGGGGACGTTGGCTCGTGACGCCGTCACAGTTGTCTCTGAGCTAAACGACGACGGTGGGGACAATTCTTCTTGGGCTTCCGTCGACCCCGGCATCGT
>JANMLE010000318.1:0-2111 GCA_031372385.1 Planctomycetota bacterium
TTGGGCGAGCAGGAGGAGACCAAGCAACGACTGGCGGAACAGCGCGAACGCCGCAGCGCGGCCCTCGCCCGCAAGAGCCTGCTGGAAGATCTGGAGCTTCGACAAGAGGGGCTCGGCATCGGCGTCAAAGACATTCTGAACCGCGCCCGGTCGTCGCCCCATCCGCCGTGGAACACGATCGTCGGCAGCGTGGCGGACCTGCTCGACGTCGATCTCGAACATGCCGCCCTATTGGAAGTGGCACTCGGCCCCCGCGCCCAACTGATCGTTCTGCGCGAGTATCAGGCGCTGCTCGACTATTTGAATCAGGGCACCGTGCTGCTGACGAATCGCGTGGGCTTTGTCGCCATTCCGGACCGACCCGCCAGCCAGCCGTTGCCCGAGTCCGTGCAGCATTCCCGCTTCATGCACCTGCAACTCGATCCCGCCAGTCTGCCGGATCTGTCACAAGAGCCCGGCGTGGTGACGCGCGCCGATGGACTGGTCCTGTCCGACCGCGGCACGACGGGACTGGCGACGGCGTTGCTGGCCGACACGTGGGTCGTGAAAACGATGGACGACGCGGTTCGCTTGGCGAGGGGCGCGGGGCGGGGACTTCGCTTCGTCACCTTGCAGGGGGAACTGCTCGACGCCAACGGCACGCTGTACGTCGGCACGATCCGTAGTGAGACCGCGTTGTTCTCACGCAAGAGTGAGCTGCGACGACTGAAGAACGATCTCCAGTCGTTGGACCGCGACATCGCCTCGCAAGAGGCCACGTTGCAGACGGTCTATCAATCGCTCACCGGGGCCGACAGCGAACTCGAATCGATTGCCGCGGAACTCGATTACGCCAACCAGCGACTGGCCGACCTGAAGTCGGACCTCGCGGCGCAGGATCAAACGCTCGACCGGCTGCGGCGCGAACGGACATCGCTGGCCGAACAACTCGCCACCGCGCAAGACGAACTGCGTCTGCGGCAGGTGGAACTGGTCGCCGCGGAAGAGCAGGCCGCGACCGCCGAACAATCGCTGCATCACCTGGAAGTCAGTCTGGCGGCGGGCACCGAAGGCATGCTGGCGATCGAGCATCGGTTGCAGCAGGTCGAGCAGCGGCATTCTGCGGATCAACTCGATCTCGCCAAACAGGGTGAGCGGCTGGAGGCGCTGCGGGCGCAATCATCGCGATTGACCGGAGAATTGCAGCAGCGCGCGGCCCAATACGATGAGGCCGAACGACGCTGTCTGGCATCGTTGGCGAAACGTCAGCAGATCACGCTGAACGTGCTCAACACGCGCGCCGTCCGCGACGAACAGTTGCTCGCCAACGAACAGGTGTCGGCCGATGCCGCCGCGCTGCATGCGCGCAAGCTGGCGCTGCGCGTCGAACGGAGTCAACTGGTGGAACAGGAGCTCGCCGTCCGCAAGGAACGCCGCGAGTTGTCGGACCGGCGGCATTCCGAAGAGATCCGCGTGCGCGATCTTCAGCATGCCCTCGAACAACTGAATGAGCGGCTGGATGAGGAGTATCAGGTCAAACTGTCCGATGTCGTGGCGTCGGGTGCGTCGGCGATGCAGTTGTTCCTCGACGAGCGCCAGGCCCGGGCCGAAGGACACGGGTCACGCAGCCGGGTCCACAAGGAGCATGATCCCAACGACGATGCGGATGCGGCGGCTGACTCCGCGCCCACCGCGGAAACGCAGTCATTCCGCGACGTGCGTCCGGAAATCGAAGCGCGGGTCAACCGGCTGCGGAAGCAGTTGAAGCTGATGGGCGCGGTCAACACCGACAGCTTGAACGACCTGGAGATGCTGGAAAACCGCTTCAACCAACTCTCCGCACAACTCCAAGATCTCGTCGAAGCCAAGAACACGCTGGACGAGATCATCCGGAAGATCAATACCGAGAGCCGCCGGTTGTTCGCCGAAACGTTTGAAACGATCCGCACCAACTTTCAAGAACTGTTCCGGCAGGTGTTCGGTGGTGGTGAAGGGGACATCGTCCTCGAAGACCCCAACGATGTGCTCGACTGCGGCATCGACATCGCCGCCCGTCCGCCCGGCAAGGAACTGCGCAGCATCTCGCTGCTCAGCGGCGGTGAAAAGACGATGACCGCGATCGCGCTGATCAT
>JANMLE010000347.1:0-1170 GCA_031372385.1 Planctomycetota bacterium
CAGCCATTTCGGCATCGAAGTCGATCCGAGTTGCCTGGCGCGCGGTGTGACGTCGGTGCTCGACTTCGGCACGGCGGGGGGACTGATCTTCGACGGCTTCCGACGCTTCGTCATCGACGAATCACAGACGCGCGTGTTCACGCTGCTGCACATCGCCGGGCAGGGGATGATCAGCAGCGTGGGAACACTGCCGGCACTTGGCGAACTGCACGACCTGCGGTATTGCAACATCGAGAACGTCGAACGAGTCGTCGCCGCGCATCGCGACGTGATCGTCGGCATCAAGATCCGCTGCACCGCCAACCTCGCCGAGAACGGACGCAACGAGGCCGAGGGTCTCGACCGGGCACGTGAGGCGGCCGTTCGCGTAGGCCTGCCGATGGTGTTCCACAGCCCCTATTCATCGCTATCGATCGAGCACATTCTGTCGAAACTCAACGCGGGCGATGTCCTGACGCACTGCTTCCACGGCAAGGGCTGCGGGCTGGTGGATGCCAATCTGCGGCTGCATCCGGCCGCCAAAGAGGCGCTCCAGCGCGGGGTGCTGTTGGACGTCGGACACGGTGTCGCCAGCTTCGATTTTCGAGTGGCCCGCGCGCTGCTCGAACAGGGGGTGATCCCCGACTTCATCAGCAGTGACATCCACTTCTACAACCTGCACGGCCCGGTCTTCGACCTTGTCACCACGATGGACAAGTTCCTGCATCTGGGAATGGAACTACCGGAAGTGATCCGCCGAACCACGCAGACACCGGCGAAGTTCCTGCAACGCGAATTGGATTTGGGCACACTGCAACCCGGAGCACTCGCCGATATCACGGTCCTCGAACTTCAGGACGTCGAGTCTTCGCTGACCGACTCCGAACGACGTGTCGAAACCGGCCGCAAACACTTGGAGCCGACGCACGTCTTCCGCTCAGGTCGCCAAGCCGGCCTGTTGCCGCGACCGACGGCGCAGTAGTGGCGAAACGGGCGGTGCAGTTACTGTAGTCCCGTCGCTCCGCCGACGGGACTACAGTAAGTTTGACGAACCGGCTCTTGGAGACCATAGTGGACGAGACGCCTGCAGTCGACGAATTTCAAACCGGGGCCAAGGTCGGCGCGATCCCCGACGGTGAAGGCCGGGCCTTCGCCGTCAATGGCCGGATGATCGCCGTCTTCCTGCGCGAC
>JANMLE010000350.1:0-4940 GCA_031372385.1 Planctomycetota bacterium
GCCGAGTCGACACGCTCGTCCCGTCGGCGGAGCGACGGGACTACAGTAGTGCGGCATGACGCCGCGGCCCAGACTCATTCAAACTTGAGCAGGCCGAATGAGCCGGGCCTGGGGCGCGTGACTGGTGGATGAACCCAGGACTGCATTCCGACCGTGGGGGTCGTCCGGTTCATGGTCGCTCCCCAGACGGTGCCGCGCTGTGGCGGGGTGGGGACGAGCTCGTTCCAGGGGATGGCGGCTTCGATGCGCCAGTGGGTGGCGTCGGCATCGGTCGCCACATACCACGTCGGATTCCACCGACGGTCTTCCCAGCAGCGTTCGCAGGTCCAGCCGCGCTGGTCCACTTGGAATTCGTACCAGGTGGCGTAGTCGCGATCGACATCCAGACAGATGGTCACCCGATCATGTCGGCTCAAATCCGCGTCGTGCGTCCGGCCCGGCTGGGGCCGATCGAGCGGCGCGCCCTCCAAGCGAGGAACGCTCAACCCCACGTACAAAAACTCGGCGTCGTACGACAGCATCATCAGTGTCGCGGTCGGATCGGAGACATCGGGAAGCTCATTGTTCGGGGCTTCGGTCGTCAGACGCAGGTCGCGGGCCGCCTGCCAGCAGGGATCGCTCAACACACCATCCAGTCGCGGTTTGACATCCGCCTGTCGGCAGATGGCCATCGCCCGCGGCGACTCGGCCGTGGCGAACATCAGCCAGACTTCACGCTCGGCGAGCGACCGGATCGCGGGGTCCGTCGACCGGCTGAGATACCCGCGAAAGATCGCATCGGACTTGGCGACGGAACCTTTCGACCGTTGCAGCGCCGCCAGTGGAAACTGAATCTCGGGCGTGCGAAACAGTCCCGGCGATTGCGATTCCAATTGCGAGGCGACGTCGGTGGCGCGCTGATGCCACTCTCGCATTTCACCGGTGCGCCAGTCCTGCGCGATCGTTCCAGGCCGCGCGGCGCTGCCTCCCTTGGTGGGCTGACGAATGACCGGGTCGAAGTTTGGTGGCAGGTTGACTCGATTCAACGGGCCGGGTCGCGCGGACTGCTTGAGGGGCCGGGCCTCTTCGGTGTAGTTCGCAGTGTTGACCTCTCCGCTGGTTCCACCGGAGAGTGTGTCCGCGGCCTGCTGGATCAACTTCGCGTTGGCCTGGATGTCGCCGGCGGTCCGGGTCGTCTCATTGGTCATCCGTCGGGTCCGCTGCCAGGCCGTTTCGCTGCTGGTCCAGAATTGGAACAGCCAGCGCATGGCATCCAGCGCGGCGGGTTCGGTGGGATAACGCCGGATCAGCTCCATGTTCGTGGCCTCGACCAAGTCGTACAGCGATCGCTCGCGATATTCGTCGGCGAGACCCCGCAGCAATTCGGCGCCCTGGCGTGAATCCATGTCGCGCACGAGTCCCCCGAGTTGACCAATCATCTGACCGGCCAGGCGCGGATCGTCGAGCGATTGCGCCGAGATCGCCTGAAAGTTTCGGTGCCGTTGAGCCAGCTTCTGCATGCGCTCCAGAGACGATTCATCGATCGGCGCCAGATCGCGCCGCGCCTCGGAACCTGGGGACATCGACAGGCCCGAGAAGAAGTCGCGTCCCAGCGCGGCGTTCGGTGACGGGCGTCCGTCGAGACCGATCCAGCGATAGGCCAGATGCCGCGGCGGTGCGGACGGCTCAAGCAGCGGACGGATCGGCCGGACCAGGGCGTCGCTGAACGACGCGGCCAACCGGACCGACATCTTCAGACGCGGCAGGTACTCATCCAGATCGAGCATGGCATCGCCGCCGGTTCCCGCCGCCAATTGCAGGTAGACACGATCGACTTTCCAAGCCGGCAGTCCGGTCAGCTCGCGCTGTTCGGGATAGCGGGTCGCATCCGCGGCTTGGTCAAGCGCGCGGAGAGCCGCGTCGAAGAGCAGTTGACTGGCCGCGTCGTCCTTCGCGGGCTGATCGAGAATCACCACGCTCGGCCGCCACGTGCGCAATTGCCGCACCAGCACACTGAGCAGCGAAGGAGCGAGCTTCCCTTCCGTCCGCTTCTGCCAATCAGCGATCAGTTTGTCCGACGAGAATTCAAGCCCCGGAATCAACACGGGAAGCTGCCAGAAGATATCGGCACTGTTGCCGCCGGTCTGATCGATCGCGGCACTCAGTCGCGACTCGACGTCGTTCGACGGAGCGGCCGGGCCGAGATCCTGCCGATTCGCGATCCAGACCGCGCTGCGATAACCCTGTTCGCCAGAGAGCTTCGCGATCCAGGCCGGAGTGACCTGTGACGGCCGCGTTTGCAGGGACAAAACCGCGGCTCGGCGACCAGTGCCGCGAACCGTCTGCCACGAGCGACCGCCATCGTCCGTTCGCAGGATCACGCCGAATTCTCCGACGGCGATGCCCGTCGAATCGTTGACGAACCGCAGCGAATTCAACGGCGCGGTTTGTCCGGTCAGATACCGCTGCCACTGGCGACCGCCATTGGAGCTGTGCCAGACGACACTGCCGGGCGAACCGACCAGCCAGACGTTGTCGCCACGCGCCTCGACACAGCGAAAGTCGATGCCGATCCGCAATTCATCGGGCAGCGGTCCGGTTGGAGACTCCCAGACCACGCCGCCGCTGCCGGTGTGCAGCACCAATCCGCCGTCACCGGCGAGCCAGCCGGAATCGTCATGCGACTGCGTGACGGAGCGGATCGTGCGCAAGCCCTGCGGCGGCAGCTTTGATGCCAGCAGTTGCTCGCCACCGACCAGCGACAGCCGTCCTTCGGGTCCGGCCACCATTCCCATTTCCGGAGCGATGAAGCAGCCGGCCCGCCACGGTGCGGCGGCGACACCGTTGATCGGTTGCCAGGTCTTGCCGCCATCGCCGGTCTTCATGATTCCGGACGGAACGTCGCTTGTCGCGCGCCCCACGACGACACCCTCTTCCAGTCCAAAGAATTTGACGTAGGCGATCGGCGGTAGTTGACCAGCACCAAGCCGCCGCCAGGTCTTGCCACCGTTTTCGGTGAAGAGCAGGACTCCGGCATCGAGTCCGGTGAAGGGCGAGATCTCACTGCCGGCCACCCAGCCGGCGTGCTCGGTCAGGAAGCAGGCGCTGTGCAACGCGCACGTCACGCCGCTGGCCACCGGCTGCCACGTTCGACCGCCGTCACTTGTCTTCCAGATGGCTCCGTGGGCCCCGACCGCGTAACCGTTCTTCGAGCCGACAAATTGCACGGCATGCAACGACGCATCATCGCGCCACGTGGCGGGGACGTCAGCGGCTAGCGTGCGCATCGTGGTCCCGGCGCAGAGCGCGAACACAATCAAAAGACAGGGCGGAAACCGCCACGGGTCGCATCCTTGCATGACCACCTCCAACCATTCACCGCCAACGCTTCCAGCCTGCGGGGACAAGTCGTCGGAGCCCGCCGATGGCAACCCATCCCGATTGCGGCGGGGATTGTACGTTTTTCAGCGTGAGGCAGAAGGCGAGTTTCGTATCGACAATACTTTTGGGCCGCGCGCGATTCACGGCGAGGTGCGAATGCCACCTGCGTTCAGGCAGATTTCCGCACGCGTCCCATTCGCTGTCTCCTTCAATTCGCTGCCGATCACTCCGTCAGAACGAAGAGGCGGCAGCGAATTGAAGGAGACAGCGAATGACAGAATCGGAGATGCACTCCTAGACCAGGATCTGCGGCACCACGCTGCCATGCACATCGGTCAGGCGGTAGTCGCGACCTTGGAACCGGTGCGTCAGCCGGGTGTGATCGATGCCGAGTTGATGCAGGATCGTCGCCTGCAAATCGTGAACATGAACCGGGTCGCGGACGATGTTGTACGAGTAATCGTCGGTCTCGCCGTGGACGGTCCCCGGCTTGATTCCGCCGCCCGCCATCCACAGCGAGAAGCAGCGTGGATGATGGTCCCGGCCGTAGCTGGTGTCGGTGATCGCGCCTTGGCAATAGACGGTCCGACCGAACTCGCCCCCCCAGATCACGAGCGTGTCGTCCAGCAATCCGCGCTGCTTCAGATCCAGCACCAGCGCCGCCGAGGCTTGGTCGGTCTCCTTGCATTGCTGCACCATCCGGTCGGGCAGGCCGCCATGATGGTCCCAGTCGCGATGGTAGAGCTGGATGAAGCGCACGCCCCGTTCGACCAGCCGCCGCGCCAGCAGACAATTCGCAGCGTACGTTCCCGGCTTCTTCGAATCGTCGCCGTACATCTCGAAGGTCTGCGCCGTCTCACCCGACAAGTCCATCAGTTCGGGGACCGAAGTCTGCATGCGAAAGGCGAGTTCGTACTGGGCGATGCGGGCTCGGATCTCAGGATCACCGACATCCGCCAGTTGGAGCTCGTTGAGTTGTGCCAGTCCGTCGAGCATTTCCCGCCGGCCCTCGCGGTCGATCCCCTGCGGGTCTGACAGATACAGCACCGGATCGCCGACGCCGCGCAGCTTGACCCCCTGATGCTGCGACGGCAGAAACCCGCTCCCCCACAGCCGGGCAAGCAACCCCTGCCCCTTCGTCCCCGACTTCGAGATCATCACCACGAACGCCGGCAGATCGTCATTCATCGTCCCCAGACCGTAATCGATCCACGCCCCGAAACTCGGCCGGCCCGGTTGTTGGTTGCCAGTCTGAATGAACGTGATCGCCGGATCGTGATTGATCGCCTCGGTGTGCATCGAGCGAATCAGACAGATGTCGTCGGCGATCTTCGCCGTGTGCGGCAGCATCTCGCTGAGCCACATCCCGCACTGCCCGTGCTGCGCGAACTTGAACTTCGACGCCGCGACGGGAAAGTTCTTCTGCCCGGACGTCATCCCGGTCAGCCGCTGGCCCATGCGGATCGAGTCGGGCAGCTCCTGCTTGTGGACGTCGAGCAACCTCGGCTTGGAGTCGAACAAGTCCAACTGCGACGGTGCCCCCGACTGGAACATCCAGATGACCCGCTTGGCCTGCGCCA
>JANMLE010000411.1:0-7851 GCA_031372385.1 Planctomycetota bacterium
ACAGCACGCCCAGTGCCACCACGGCGGGCAACCAGACCGCATGCCAGAACCGCTGGTGCCACGTGAACGGCAGAATCCGCTCGGGCGAGACGCCGACCGACTTGGCCTCGGCGGACCTCAACACCAGCGGCTGATACTCACAGGCCGACGATTCGAGCAGCGACAGCGTCAGGTACAGATCCTATGCCCCGGTCGATCGGTCGACCAGCCGGGCGGCATCCGGAATTGTCGGCTTGCGGTGCAGAACCAGCGCCACCAGCGCCGCCAGCACCGGAACGGACGCAAACGCCAGCCACGTGCTCGGTGACGGCGCGAGGAATCCCGGCACGAGCCCCGACAGCCGCATCGCCATCAGCACCACCGCGAACACGGCACACAAGATCAGAAAGGCCAGATAGAAGCTGCGTCCCACGGCCGCCAGCCGCATCCGCCGAGTCACTTTCAGAAGCAGTTTGTAGGCGTTCGAAGTTTCCGACATGAATTCCCCACAGTCTCACAGACGTTTCGTCTTTGGATCGACCGAACGAAGCTTACCCTTCGCAGTTTTTCCGGGCAAGCGGTTTCTTCGCTCCCTTTTGGACTTCGATCAGTTCCAAAAGGTTCCGTCACCAAGTTGTGATGATGGGGACTCTTATCCGCGTTGGGGGCTTTGTTGCGGGGTGGTCTCCCGACCGCCCCACCCGAACGAATCCACAACTGTCTCGACACCGGCAAGGATCTCAAGGAACTGCGCGGCGCGATGTACACCACTTGGCAGAACAATTTCACGGACCTCGAAAACTTCACGACGGCCGCTTGGGGCGGTGCGAAGTGAGTTCCGTCGACATCACCGCGACATCGAGGTCTCAACGCTGCTGGGAAGTGGCCTTCGAGCCGATTGACAATCCACAGCCGGAATGAGACGTTGATTCACCAGGCGAGCGGGGAACCCTTTTCAGTCTTGCGGAACAAACTCCAGCGAAGGCCATTGCATGTCGCGTCGAGACACGCATCATCAGGAGGTCGTACATGCTCTACAAAAGGACCACTGGGTGGTCACGGACGATCCGCTCACCCTGGATTTCGCCGGCAAATTGGTGGGGATTGATTTGGCGGCCGAGAAGCTGTTGGCCGCAGAACGTGAGGAGCGTCGGATCGCGGTCGAAATCAAATCGTTCCAGGGGAGTTCCGACGTTTCCGAGTTTCACACCGCCGTGGGACAGTTTCTCAACTATCGGCATGTGATTGGGAAAACGATGCCGGAGCGAACGCTCTATCTCGCGATCCCCGTCGAAGCCTTTGCGGGTTTCTTTCAAGAGCTTGACGTTCAGGAAATCATTCAGGCACATCTGATCAAACTCCTTGTTTATGATCCACAAGGTGAGGAGATTCTCCAATGGATCGACTGAAGCAATACGCTCGCACGGTGCAGGAATTGGTGGAGCAGTACGCCTCCGAATGGAAACCACACGACGGGACATCCATCGAAGCTGTGACCGACTCGGAACACGGGCACTACCAGATCGTTCGCTCCGGCTGGAAAGAGGGGCGGTTCATCCATTCATGTCTGGTCCACTTCACCGTCCGTGACCAGACAGTGCAGCTCCTCAAGAACGACACGGACGTCGAATGGGACCGCGACTTGATCGCCCGTGGTGTCGCCCCCGACGACATCGTGTTGGCCTTTCGCCAGGTCGGCGGTCAACGGACCGCTTCAGCGACGGCGTATCCCGACCCGGAGAACGCGATGGCATCACGGCCCGCCACGCCAGTCTTGAAGTCGTAAGGCGGTGCGCCGTCTTTACGTGCTCGAAATCAGTGGAACTGAGGTTGCGGCCGAGTTCGATCGGCGTCACCGTGAGAAGGTGGCACAAGCCGTGACGAACCCGTTTGGATGGGATGCTTATGTGGTCGTGGTCTTGTTCTCGGCAAAAAAGCACCGCCTTCGCATTTCGCGTCACGAATACCGGGAGGAATCCGATGAGTAAGTCGAAAGAAAAGCCGTACGGACCAGCCTTGGCAAAACTGATGTCGGAAAAGACGAAGGTTCTTTCCCAAGCCAAGGTGTTTGCGCAAATGGGTCTGACTCAGACGGCTCAGCCGCTCTGGCAAACGGCGGGGTCGCTGGAAGAACGGATCGCACCGCGCCTGGACGCGATCGGCCGCAACCGCGAGGCCGCCGTGCATCGGATCAGCGCGGCGACGTGCTACCGCAATGCCGGAGAGTTTTCGATGGCCACCAACCTGTTCCAAGCCGCCCTCGCAGGGCCACTGAACGACGCCTCCCGCGCGGATGTCGAACGACTCTTGGAAGAGTGCCTGAGCCAACTGACAACGTCACTCACTTCGCGAGCCGCCGTCGCCGTCTAAACCAACTTGATCCGACATCCTCGCCGGCGACGACGACGCCCCACCCGAACGAATCCGCAACTGGCTCGACACCGGCAAGGATTTCAAGAGCCTCCGCGGCACGATGTCCACCACCTGGCAGAATCATTTCACAGTCCTCGAAAAGTTCGCGGCGGCAGCGTGGGGTGGTGTGGTTTCGGCCAGCAACCCGTGACTGGTTTCGCATCGCTGGTGATCGGCCGCGCGGGGGAGCGACCACTCAACGTGCTTGACTGTCCCACGAAGTAAAGGCATCGTTTCACCAAAACGGGGCGGCAGTATCCAATGGGCGAAGCGTACTGGGCCGACCGCGGCTTACATAACTGTCGGCTGCTGGAGCCTCGACAAACCCCGCGTGAAATTGGAGACGAGATGACCATCAACAATCTGGAACAACTGGCGGCGCTCATCAAGCAGGAGCGCCAACCATTACTCGCGCGGTGGCGGCAACAGGTGCGACAACTCCCCTCAGCGCGGCACCTGGACGTCCCGACGCTCAACGATCACATCCCGGATCTGCTGGAAGAATTGGCTGCGGCACTCCAATCACAGTCTGACCAGACGATTCCCGGAGCGCACTGCGAAGGTAGCCCTCCCGCTCATGGCCGACAGCGTGTCCAAGATGGGTTTGATATTGAAGAGGTCGTGGCGGAGTACAACATTCTGCGCGACTGTCTCCACGATCTGGCGGACGACAACGGTTTGAGCCTGCAAGGGAAGCCTTTCCATATTTTGAACCGCGTCTTGGACGGGGCGATCGGATCGGCCGTGCAGAACTATGCGACTCAACGAGCGCTGGATGTGCAGCACCGCCGCGAAGAGTATCTGGCGTTTGTGGCCCACGATCTCCGAACTCCCCTGAATGCCATTTCCCTGGCGGCGCGAGTCTTGGAACTGACTCTGCCGGCGCGAGACCTCACCGCCGGAACAACCCAAATGTTGAAAGCCCTGCATCGCAACGTGCGGCAACTCGAAGGGTTGGTCGGCAAGGTGCTCGAAGAAAGTGTGAATCTCCAAACCGAAGTCGGCGTCAGGCTGCAGCGGCGCGAGTTCGATTTGTGGCCGCTCGTCGAGTCGCTCATTCACGATCTCCACCCCGTGGCAGGGACCGCCAGCACTCAGTTGATCAACCAAGTGCCCGACGACTTGGTCGTCTATGCCGACGCCAGTTTGTTGAGGCGGATCTTTCAGAACTTGATCGCCAACGCCATCAAGTACACGCCGCGCGGAGAGGTGATCATCGGGGCCCGGGAACTTGGCGCGGAAGGCACCGTCGAGTGCCGGGTCGGCGACAACGGTGCGGGTATCCCCGAAGAGCTTGTCGAAAAAGTCTTCGACAAGGGAGAAACCGATCCGGAGAACGAAGGTGGCATGGGCCTGGGTCTCACCATCGTGAAGACGTTTACAGAGGCTCACGGTGGGCAGGTGACCGTCGAAAGCCAGGCAGGGGTTGGCTCGACGTTCCGATTTTCGCTGCCCACCAAGGCGAATGTCAGCGGCCTCACAAATCACTGACGCTGACGGGCCGGCCTGTTTGTTGGTTTTTCCGGGGCATTGCGTCCTTAAAGACGCACCCGGAGTTGAGCTTGGTCGTTGGCTGATTCACGACTCCACCGGAGGAACCAGCGTGACCGCAGAAGAGTTCCGAAGGATCGCGATCAGTCTTCCCGAGGCGTTCGAGGACGAGCACATGGGCCATCCGGATTTTCGGGTGCTCGGAAAGATCTTCGCGACCCTCGGGCCTGAGGAGCGCTGGGGAATGGAAACCATCGGGCTGGCGCTCTTGCCCGCCCGTCTGCGTGTCGAGAAGATTCCACCCAGCCCCCGCCCGCCCCAAGCCACCCATCGCCTGGTCGATCTCGACATGATCGATGCGACGAGCGAACGGACGATTGAATGAAATTCCGTGATGCGATCAAATTGTTGGAGGCCGATGGCTGGTTTCTCGAACGAACCGTGGGGAGCCACTTGCAGTTTCGGCCTCCGCAAAAGCCGGGGACCGTCACTGTGCCCGGCGGTGGCAAGCTGGGGAATGAAGTTCCGCCGGGAACGCTGAACAGCATCCTCAAACAAGCCGGCATGAAATGAGCTCTTTGATGGATTATGTCGTGGTGATTGAAAAGTCGGGTGACGGGTCATTCTCGGCCTACGTGCCTGATCTGCCCGGTTGCGTGACGAGCGGCGACTCGGTGGAGGAAGTTCGGGTTCTCATCGAAGAAGCGGTGGTGATGCACATCGATTCGTTGCGCCGCCACGGAGAAATCGTTCCCCCTCCAACGGCCACGGTGCATATCATCCACGCCGCCTGAGCCGGCGAACGGACTGCAAACCGGTGGGACTGCCCAGCCGCGCGATACCGCGGTCTTCGTCATTCGATTGCGTTTCGAATGGCGTGGCTTCGCGCCGCAACAGGGAACGTGGCGGACAGGAATCAGTGGCCGTCCGTCACCGCGGAATCGAGGGCTTTCGAGGCTGCTGACGCCGGTTGGTGGGCGGGATCGATGGCTAGCGCGGCCTGATACCACATGCGGGCCAAGTCCGGGCGGTGCAGCTTTTCACACAACACACCCAGCCGAAAACGGGCTTCGACGTCTCGGGGTTGTTGCAGGGCCTGCTGATAGACCTGGGCAGCCTCCCGTCGCACTTCCTTGATCTGGTTCATGGCGGCCAGTTCTGCGCCGGCCCGCGCTTCGTCCCCGGATTGGGCAAATGCCTGCGACAGTTTGAATCGCGCGCCAAAGTCCATCGGCATCAAGTTGACCACCCGCTGGAATGACGCGATCGCCTGATTCGCGTGGCCGTCGTCCAGGGCCAATGTTCCCTGCAACAGCAGCGCTGCCGTTTCGTGTGGATCATGCTGAAGCGATGTCGCCAGCAACTCCTTGGCGACGGCCAGGTTTCCCAGGGCGTATTCGCATTCGGCCCGCAGCGCGAGCACTCGGGCCGACGCCGCGCAGTCGGCCAGCGTCGCCCTGGCGGCCTCATGGCGGTTGAGCCGGATCTGGACCTCGGCCAACTCCGTGCGGATGGATTCGATATCGGGCTGGTTCGTGCTGCGCCGCAGCGATTCCAAGTAGCACTTCACGGCGAGTTGGTCGTTCTCCAGATCCTTATAGATCAGTCCCATGACGCGGTGCGGTCGCGGGTCGGCGGGCTCCAGGATGGCCAGCCGCTCCAAATGATGCACGGCTTGTTGCATCGCCCCGAGATCATAAAACGCCACACCGGCCCAGCGGTGGGCGTCGGCGTTGTCCGGTTCCGTTGTCAGGGCCTGCCGCAGCACTTCGGCCGCTTGCAGGGACTGCCGCAGTTTCGCGAGGGCCTCGCCCGCCAGAATCTGCGCGCGAACCCGGGTGTCGTCATGATCGAGCGCCTGTCGCAGTTCTTCGAGAGACTCGCGCGGCTGGCCGCGCCGCAAGAAATACGCGCCGCGCAGCAGGTGGGCATGCGACTCGAATCCGCGTCGCTTTGACAGCCCGCGCGCGATGTCCGCGACCCGTGGTAGATCGCCATCCGCCAAGGCATTCCATCCGTTCTGGAACTGCCGCGTCGGCGACTCGGACATGGCCCACCAGAGTCCTCCGGCAATCAAACCGAGTGCGACGATGATCGTCAGTCCTATGACGCGGGCCCGGCCACAATTCACTCGGTGTTCGCTGGTGAACATGACGAAGCCGCCCTTGCTTCTACTGTGACGGATTGGGGGTTGAAGATTCAGTGCAAAGTGAGAAGTGATCAGTGCAAAGTGCAAAGTGAAAGAGAGACAACGCCCTCCCAACACGAACCGACATCGCGGTGTGTCATGCCCCTGTCGTCACGCCGGTGTCGCGACGGATCTGCGTGCCATTCATTTTGCACTTTGCACTGATCACTTCTCACTTTGCACTCAACTCGATCACGTGAACAGTCAGCGTCAAAGTACCACCGGAATTCGTCTCGCCTGCATCGGACAGGTCTTCGCGTGCATGCGCGACCGTTCAACGCTCCGCCGATTCGATGAGTGTGATGGTGGAGTTCGGCTTCAGGTCGCGGAGTGTCTGTGTCGTTCCCGAGGGCCAATGGATTTCCAGTTCACCGGCGGAAGCACCGTCGGGAAGGCCCCAGTGCGGACGCAGATCGCTTTGCGAGAGATAACTGCCGCCGCCGTGGATCTGTCTCCAGACCGTGTGATTTCCCACTCTCAGTCCGAGCCTCGCTCCGATCGCGTCGCGCGAACTGCTTCGGCCGACCAGATGCACCCGCAGCCAACCGCCGCTGGCCGGCGTTTCATTCGACAAGATCGCGAGCGGCCGGTCATTGTGGGCGATCACGATGTCGATGTCTCCGTCGTTGTCGAGATCGGCCAGTGCGAGGCCGCGACCTTCGTGAGGCGTGCCGAGATACGAATCGGGCGGAAACGACTGCCGGAAAAAGCGTCCGCGATCGTAGAGCCAGACCAACGGTTGCTGCCGGACGGGGGCCGACTCCGGGAACCGCTTCACGTGTCCCGTCGCAGCGACCACATCGAGATCGCCGTCGCGGTCGAAGTCGGCGAAGCCGGTTCCCCAGCCGACGTACCGGTCGCCAATGGCAGCAAATCCCATCGACCGGCTGGCGTGCAGAAACCGTCCCCCGCCGAGGTTGCGATAGAGGCCGAAGATCTCGTGTTCGTAGTTCGCGGTCCACAAGTCGGGCAGGCCATCGCCGTCGAAATCGGCCAGATCGACCCCCATGCTGCCCGTCGGTCGTCCCGCATCGTCCAAGGCCGCACCGTTCAGTTGTCCGACCTCGTCGAAGACACCGTCACCCCGGTTCAAATACAAAAAGTTGTCCGTCGTGTCGTTGGCCACGTACAGATCCAGATCATTGTCGAGATCGAAATCTCCCATGATGACGCCCAGCCCCTTGCCGCCTGCGATCAACCCCGCGGCGTTCGTCGCGTCCTCGAAGGTGCCATCGCCCCGCGACAGAAACAGCCGATCGTCGACAGCGTTGTAGTGCTTCGGTCCGCAGATCTCGTTCTGGCCCCCGTGAGGATCGGGGCACGCCCGGTGAGTCTGAAAACTCCAGTCGACGTAGTGAGCCACGTACAGGTCGAGGCATCCATCGTGATTGACGTCGCCCCAGGCCGCACCCGTGCTCCACGAGGGATCGTCCAACTTGGCGGCGTCCGCAATATCTGTGAACGTTCCGTCACCCCGATTGTGAAACAGTTGCAGTCCGCCGTAACCGGTCACCAACAGGTCGCCGAAGCCATCGTTGTCGAAGTCCGCGGCCCAGCATCCGTGCGAGAAATACCGCGAGGCCTCAACCCCCGCCGTGACGGGGGTGAAGTGACCGAGCCCGTCCCCACGCAACAACTGCGACGGCAATCCTTTCACGGTCAGTTGCGGAGTGAACTCTCCGCCGCCCGGCGCGAACAGATCACTGCACCCGTCGCGGTCGTAGTCGAACACCGCCACTCCGCCCCCCAGTGTTTCGACGATGCTGTTGACCTTCGCCGCC
>JANMLE010000431.1:0-1717 GCA_031372385.1 Planctomycetota bacterium
CGTACATGTCCTGCACCTGGGAACCGTCGACCCCCGACTTGCCCGGTTTGCCGATCAGATTGGCGAGCAGATTCAACCCGCCGCTCAGCCGCGCGGCCCCGAAGTTGGAAATCAGATCGAACAGGTCCAGATGCGTTTCCAAGTTGTATCGATTGCGAGACTGCTCGTACGAACGGGCCTCGACGTTGAACCAGGCCGGCACCGAGTAGCCGTAACGATAGGCGGCCAGTTCCAGCACCGGCAGGTCGTAACCGCGGCCATTGAAGCTGACCAGTGTCGGCCGGCCGTAGCCGTTCCAGCCCTGCCAGAAGTGCCGGGCGATGACATGCGGTCGGAACAGCGGCGCGTCGAGAACCGCGATGTCGAGCAGCCGGTATTCGGCATCGACCTTCGCGACGGCGACCGAGATCGGCAGCATGAACGTCACCGGAAAGACATCCTTGCCGGTGTCGGCGAGAAGCTCCGACCGGTAGCGGGCGATGGCTTCGGCCGGCTGCAACGACTCCTTCGGATAGCGGACCTTCGAGACCAGCGCCCCATCCGCGACGGCCTCGATGTCGAAGACCAGGTATTGCACGTGCGGCTTGCGATCCGGGTTGGCCATGGAGATTCTTCTTTGGAATGTGGTCAGAGCTTGGGAAGTGAAGGTGATGCCGCGTAAGATAGCCGCCCCGCGGGCAGCGCGAAACGCTGACCGGACAATTACTCTGTCGCGAAAGTTGAACTGTGACTCCCTCTGATCCGCCGCCGATTACTCTGGACCAGTTTCTGAAGACCACGGGTCTGGTGGGAACCGGGGGTCAGGCGAAGGTCGCCATCCAAGAGGGCTACGTGACGGTCAACGGCGAACTGGAAACGCGCCGGCGTCGCAAGCTGTCGATCGGCGACGTGATCCTCGTCGACAACGAACACCGCTTCGTGGTGACGGAAGAGATGATCCGCCGGACGTAGTTCAACCGTGTCGGATCGGGCGGGAATGATCAGTGCAATGTGAGAAGTGTGAAGTGGTCAGTGAAAAGTGCAAAGTGAGAGACAGGCGAAGACTTTCCGAGACGCGGCAGTGCGTCGCTCGAATGCTGCCGAATCAGAATGGCGACTGCGGCGAGTGCCTGACATTTTGCCCTTGGCACTGAACACTTCTCACTTTGCACTCAACTGAACGACGCGAACCGTCACAGTAGAAGCAGGGATACTTGTTGGACGATCTTTCTGAGCCCTCACCACAATGTTCATTGTTTTCGCAAGGTGATTCGATGTCGTCAGAGTCTGTTCGCAGTCCGGAATTGTTGCATCGGGCCTCCAGCCGCCTGCTGATCGTCGACGTTCAGGAGAAGTTGGTGGCAACGCTGCCCGAGGCGACGCGCGACCGGTTGCTCGGTTCATGCCGGTTCCTGGCCGAGGGTGCGAGGCTGCTCGGCGTGCCGACTTCGATCACCGAACAGTATCCGCAGGGACTGGGTCCGACAGCCGCGGCACTGCAGGAGTTCACTGCGGACCGCCCCGCCAAGAAGCGGTTCAGTTGCGTCGAGTGCCTGGGCTGGCCGTCCGCCGCCGAAGCCACCGATGATCGCTTTCAGATCGTCGTCGCCGGCATGGAGACGCATGTCTGTGTCTTGCAGACGGTCCTCGACCTGCTGGCCAGCGGCTACCAAGTGTATGTGGTCGCCGACGCCGTGGCCTCGCGGCGCGAGATCGATCAGCACATCGCCCTCGAACG
>JANMLE010000452.1:0-1096 GCA_031372385.1 Planctomycetota bacterium
GAGTTTCAGGCCGTGCTGATCTCGGACTACGCCAAGGGGGTCTGCACGGCGGAAGTCGTCCGGCCGTTAATTGAGGCGGCCCGCGCGATCGGTTTGCCCGTGGTCGTCGATCCGGCGGCGGGTGGTGACTACAACCTGTACCGCGGCGCGACCGGCGTGACTCCGAACAGATCCGAAACACAGAAGGCCACGGGGGTCGACATCCGTTCGATCGACGCGGCCTTCAAAGCGGGGCAACTGCTCGTCGAGAAGTTTGGCCTCGACATGGCCTTCGTCACGCTCGACCGCGACGGCATCGTGCTCGCGCGCCAAGCGGGCGAACCGGTCCATCTGCCGACGCGCGTGCGCGAGGTCTACGATGTCACCGGAGCGGGTGACATGGTCCTCGCGATGTTCGGTCTCGGCATGGCGGCCGGCATCGAACCGACGAAGCTCTGCCGCCTGGCCAACGTCGCCGGGGGCTTGGAAGTCGAACAGGTCGGCGTCGTGCGCATCAGCCGCAAAGAGATCCTCACCGACCTCTTGCACGGAAGCCGCCGTCTGCTCGGCAAGGTCTGCTCGCTCGATGAACTGGCGCGGCATGTGTCGGCCCGGCGCAAGGCGGGGCAGAAGGTCGTGCTGACCAACGGCTGCTTCGACCTGCTGCATGTCGGACATGTCTCGTACCTGAAGGAAGCCGCGCGGGAAGGGGACTGCCTGATCGTGGCGATCAACAGCGACGACAGCGTGCGTCGGCTGAACAAGGCCCCCGACCGGCCGATCTTCGATCAGCAATACCGGGCCGAAATGCTGGCCGGACTGGAATCGGTCGACTACGTCGTGATCTTCGGCGAAGAGACTCCGCACGCGGTCCTGAAGGCGCTGCAACCGGACGTCCTCGTCAAGGGAGGCACGTATCGCGATGACGAAATCGTCGGCCGCGAAGTCGTCCTCGAATACGGCGGCCGGGTGAAGGCACTCGGCATCACCCCCGGTGTCTCGACCACGGAAATCATCCGCCGACTGCGCGAGGCGGAGACCCACGCGATGTCGATCCCGATTCCCATCCCGCGCTCTGAACGAAGAACGGCGTGAATGGAGCAATGAGCGATGAACC
>JANMLE010000494.1:0-5235 GCA_031372385.1 Planctomycetota bacterium
ATTGTGACCAAGGTCGCAATCACGCGCGCCGGCGGCACCAACATCCGGCACGTTATCACCAACATGAGCGGCCATTCCCGCGATATCTATCACGGCTTCTATGACGTTTCCGGAAAAAGTCAATGTAGCGTGGGAGTCAGCCAACGTTTATCGGTACATAACGCACCCGTGTGGGCTAAAGCCCACACTACGGAGACGTTTGTAGGAAACGGCTTATATACACAACGCGGCAACGTTCACGAACGGCCCATCGGCGATTTAAAGAACGGACTGAACCTGGACCGGCTGAGCTCGCACCGGTTCCTCGCCAACGCCCAGAAACTGATGACCCACGTGCTGGCCTACCTGTTGTACGCCCTGTTCCGCGAAGCCAACGCCGAGACCCCGGAACTGAAGACGATGGAGGTCGGCGCCGCCCGCGTCCGTCTGTTCCAGGCGGGGGCCGTCCTGAAAGCCACCCACCGCCGCATCTGGCTGCACGTCGCCAGCCACTGGCCCGGACGGCACCTGCTGACGCGGGCCATCGCCGCCGTTGCCGCCGTTGCCGCCGTTGCCGAACACGCCCGCGTCCTGCTCGAAGTCTGGCGCGGCCAACATTTGTTCGTCCACAGCGAAGACCGCGACCCGCGCGACCGCCACAGAATTCACTTCGCCCCGCTCCCGCTCAAATGACAGCGCCCCCGCTCCGCTCCCGGAATCGGCGCAGCCGGTGCCGTGTCCGATCGTCCGCGCCGACCGATCCCAAAATCATCGAAAACCGCGCGTCGCCCCCCAAAAATCGCCCGCCCCGCGCCTCCCGCCCGGACGCGCGCCGTCAACATCGCCTGCGCCAAAATCTCACCGCCCCCGAGCGGCCCGGTGCGCAATGCTGGTTAGTAATGTGAGTGCCGTTGGGAGTCACTTGGCGATTGCCAGAACATGTTCGGGCTGCTTCTTCCGCTTGACCAGTGTGACCTGGTTGCCCTTCGCGTTGTATTTGATTTCATCCATGAAGGTCCGGATCAGCAGGACGCCGCGTCCGTGCGCCCGGGCCATGTTCTCGGGATCAGTCGGGTCGGGAAGTTTCGAGACATCGAACCCGCGGCCCTGGTCGCGGATGACAAACCGCGCCTCGTCGGGAGTGAACCGCGCCGACACACGGACGCGCCGGTCGCGGTACGGAGCCTGACCGACGCGCATGGCGATCAACTTCTCGTACGAACCGTCGTCGGCCTCACGCAACTTGGAACTGACCTCCAGGTTTCCGTGGATGATCGCATTCAAGAAGGCTTCCTCGAGGGCGACACCCACCCGGGTCCGTTCCCGATCCGAGAAGATCCCAAACCGAACGCCGAAGTCCTGCAGCGTGTTCACCGCCGAGCCCACCAACCGCCGGTCCGTGGGAAACGAGAACCGCAATTCCTGGCAAATGAGCGATGTGAAGACCGCGTCCGTCTTGCGCCGGTCCTGGCTGGCTGACAGGACCGTTTCGACAACGCGATTCAGATCGCGTGCCATCAATGTCTTGGGAATGTAACTGGCCGCGCCCTGCTGCAGCGCCGTCACGGCCAATTCTTCATTGCCCGCGGACGTGGCGATGATCACCGGAACGTGCGAATAGTTCTGCTTCAGCTTCATCAGCAGTTGCAGGCCATTCATGTTCGGCATGTTGAAGTCCGTCAGGACGAGGTCCGGCTCACAGACCTTGAATCGTTCCAATGCCTCCGCCCCGTCTTTGGCGAACTCGACCGTCCATTCGGGATTGATGCTCAGCAGCCCCCCCAACATGCGACGTTCGACCGCGGAATCATCGACCACCAGGATTTGAGACATGGAATCACCTCGGTTTGCGGGACGAACGGCAGACGGCGGCACAGCCCATCGCTGCCCACCGAACTTCTTGCCAGTCGTACTTCGAAAACGTAGGCCAGAAATCGGAGCATGTCAAAAAACCAACGGCGTCTGTTGCCGATCGTTTCGGATTTGCCTCGCAGCGCGCGATTCCATCAACACCACCGTCAGAGTTGTGCCCCGGTGAAGTCGAAACTCAACGACTCACCGTGGCGGCCGGAACAATCCCCATCGACGGATCGATCCGCGCAATCGCACAACCGGCCGCGCAGTTCGGAGAAACACGAACCGCGATGCCACCCCTGCCCGGCCCGCTGGTGTAGTCTTCAGAGGCGGGCGGTGATCGGTCAGACCGTGTGTCCGATCAGCAGCGCTTCCCGGGTGCAGAACAACATTCGTCCGGTGCCTGACCCTTTGCTGCGGAATTGCCGTTCTGCGCCCGCGCTTCCCTCGTTCCCCTGGCGGAGTTCCCTTCCATGACAACCCAAACCCGTCCAACAGTGTTTGACAGGAAGCACGCCCGCGCCCGACTGGGTGGATTGGACGATGTGCTGCAAGACGTCATGGAACTGATGACCACCGAAAGCCCGAAGGTCCACGCCGAGATTGCCGCGTCCTTCAATCGTCGCGACCCGGTGGGACTCGAACGCGCCGCCCACACTCTCAAGGGCTCCGTCAGTCTTGTCGGAGCGGTGGACCTCGTTCGCCGGCTGAAGCATGTCGAAGACTGTGCGGCGAAAGGCGAGTTCGAATCCGCCTCCGGAGAGTTCGACGAGATCAACCGGCAATTCGCCGAATTGCAGCAACTGCTGGCCGTGGAATTGCAGACCGCGTAGCCACGCCCGGCTGGCAGCGCGAATCTACTGTAGTCCCGACGCTCCGCCGACGGGACGCGCGGCAACGATCGCCCGTTCCGGTGCCTCAGGAACTGTGTGCTTCTTGCGTCCGAGAGTCGCTGGCAAGACCCAATGATCTTTCTGCCTCTCTCTTTCTGCCTCCGTCTTCCTCTGTCGAAAAGACAGCGAGACAGAAAGAGAGAGGCGGAAAGATAAGATCCGATGAAGGCGGGGTGCATCCTTGGAAATACGAGCTGTACAGGTTCTGCGGCCCTTCTTGCGCCGGTCCCGTCGGCGGAGCGACGGGACTACGGTATTCGGGCGAGTCACTCACAGCCTCTCCGTGCCGATCCACGGTTGAGTTGCCGTTCCACAATCGCGAGCATGTTGCCCGGATCTCTCTGGGATGCTCCAACAAGACTCGGGAAGGAACGGTCATGCGCAATCGCTGGCAGCGGTGTTTTTTTGGAATGACTCTCTCGCTCGCCGTGTTGGCGGCGGGCTTGCGGCACACGAATGTTGACGCCGCCGACTTCGACACCGCGAAATTCGAAAAGCTGCGGCCCAAGCTGCAGGAGTACGTCGACAAGAACATCGTCGCCGGTGCCGTGGTCGCTGTCGGATCGCATCGTGGACTGGCGAACATCTCGTGGGCTGGCCACCAGAATCGCGAACAGAATCTGCCGATGCTCCCCAACGCGACGTTCCGCATCGCGTCCATGACCAAGCCGATCACCGCTCTGGCCATCATGCTCCTCGTCGATGACGGCAAGTTGTCCGTCGAGGATGCTGTCGAGAAGCATCTGCCCGAGTTCAAGGGGCAGTTGATCGTCTCCGGTCGCGACAAGGAAACGGGCACCACCACACTCAAGAAGCCGTCTCGGCCGATCACTCTGCGCGATCTGTTGACGCACACGTCGGGTCTGCCGGGGGGCTTCCCCGAAGGCATCTCGGATCTCTACTTCCGGCGGCAACTGACGCTGGGCGAGGCCGCGGCAATCAGTTCGCAACGGCCACTCGACTTCGAACCCGGCACGAAGTGGGCCTATTGCAACGCGGGGATCGATGTCCTTGGCCGGATCGTCGAGGTCGTCTCCGGCGAGTCCTTTGAAGGCTTTCTGGAACACCGCGTCTTCAAACCGCTCGGCCTGCGCGACACCACGTTCTATCCCAACGGCGAACAGCTTGCCCGGCTGGCCGGCCTGTACGAATTGAAGGACGGCCAACTCCGTCACATCGCCTATCAGTTGCTCGGCCCGACAAAGGGAGCCAAACATCCGATCCCGGCAGGGGGACTGTATTCCACCGCCGAGGATCTGGCCCGCCTGTACCAAGTGCTGCTGCTGCGCGGCGCGATCGGCGAACTGCGCATCGTGTCGGAGAAGAGTGTCGCCGAAATGACGCAGAACCAGACCGGCGCACTGACCGCCGGTTTCACGTCCAACATCGGCATGGGCTTCGGCTGGCAGGTGACTCGCCACCCCGAAGGCGTTCACGCGATGCTGTCATCGGGCACGTTCGGCCACGGCGGCGCGTTCGGAACACAGGGCTGGATCGACCCCGCCAAAGATCTGTTTGTGATCCTGCTGATCCAGCGCGTCGGCATGGCCAACGGCGACGCCTCGGACATCCGCCGCGACGTGCAGCAGGTGGTCGTCGACGCGATCAAGTAGTTGCTTCGTCTACGCACCGAAATGAGGTCGCAGGCACGCTCAATCGGACATGGACAGATCGCAGAATAAGCGGCCACTCCGTCTGCGGCTTGTTACGAACCGCGTCGATACCTCCACGGCCTGCCTTGCATTCCTCTACGCGACAACGCTACGGTGTCGCGCGCTTTGCCGTTCTGGTGTGAAGCGGGCCGTGCGGATCTGGTGCGGCGTTTGGCGTCGGATGGTGACGGCAGCACTTCAATTGGTGACATCCTCACTTCAAGCAGCGTTTCATTTCTCCCCGTGGCGACTCGCTCTTTCAGGGAACATCGATCATGGTCCTGGCACATTGGCTCGATCGGTTGGCGGCCGGATTGTTCAAGCTGGCGAAACGGGGGGGGCTGGAGTAAGACGCGGCTCGCGGCCACGTCGTCGCCACAGGGACGTTTCCGTCGTGTCTGCGGTTGAACGGCTGGAACACAAGCTGTTGCTGAGTGCGATCATGCCTGGCGACGACAGTGTTCAACTCCAGCAGTCGCAGGTGGCCGAGTCTTCCACGATGTCGCCGTCCATCGTGGTGGACGTGCTGGCCAACGACTTCAGTCCGGCGGGCGGGTTGACAATCACGTCGGTCGAGTCGCCCCTGCATGGCAGCGCCTCGATTGTGTCAGCTGATCCGAACGACCCGCTGAGTCACGACCGGTTGTCGCTGGCGTTCGATGCGGCGTTTGCGGGGACCGAGTGGTTCACGTACAACGTCGCCGACGCGGACGGTGATCAGGCGACGGCCTCGGTGACTGTGACTGTGGCTCCGGCCACGTCCGGCGGGTCGTACGGATCGGGGTCCGGTGGAACCTCCGGCATGGGGGGCTACGGTTCCGCGCCGTCGGCTCCGCAGGTCTCCAGCCTGATGAACA
>JANMLE010000501.1:0-2277 GCA_031372385.1 Planctomycetota bacterium
AAATTGCGGTTCTTCAGGGGTTTTTTGTGTGGGCTTTTTTTCTAATTTGGGGGTAGCATCATTCTATTTTAATCTGACGGGTCAATCCCTCAATTTCCAAAAAAACCTCAAACACGACCCCTGATCACCAGAGAGAATCGAGCCTCAATCAGGCTGCTTGTACGTCGCGGGGCAGGGGTCTACGATACCCACGCTTCTGCTCACACAACGGACATCCGCGGAGAGACCGATGCCGACCGAACCGACCGACACAGTTCAAAAGACGATCCTGATCATCGACGACGATCGGGAGATCGCCTCGATGCTGCAGGGCGTCCTGCAGAACAACGGCTACCGCGTCTACCTGGCCCCGAACGGCGCGGAAGGACAGCGGCAGATCAGCACGCAAAAGCCGGACCTGGTCATCACCGACATGATGATGCCGCGGTTGGGCGGATTCCCCGTGCTGGAGTTCCTGAAGACCCTGGACACCCCGCCGCCGGTGATCATGATCACCGCGAATGAGGGTGGCCGCCACAAGGCCTATGCCGAGATGCTGGGGGTGGCGGACTACCTGCGGAAGCCGTTCCCGATGGAAGTGCTGCTGGAATCGATCCGCCGCATCTTCGCGACGAAGGCCGATCCTGGAACAGCCGCGCCCGCCAAGAAGTCCGTGCGCAAGCGGGCGACAAAGGGCGAGGAAGAAGACGAATGATCGCGTGGGATGGGCTTCCAGCCTGTCATGTTCATCGAGGAATCACGCGTTGATTGCGGTGTCACAGACTGGAAGCCCATGCCACGGTGTCTTTGAGCGGCACACGACTGATCAGAGATTTCCACCCAGGCTGCGATTGATGTCGCGCGCCGTGTCGGACCAAATCAGCTTGTCCAGCCGATCCTCGTTGCTCGCCTTGTCCGAGTCTTTCCGCATGTTGGACACTCCCGATCGCCAGTCGCTCGGCTTGGCGTCCTCGACTTCGGGTTCCCATTGCGCGCTGCGGCTGAACGGCTTCAATCCGAAGCCGGTTGACGCGCATCCGGCCAGTCCCCCGCAGGCGACGGCGAGCAAGCACAGGGTTCCGGCGAGTCGGCGCGGCATGTCGATCCTTTTCAGTTTCTGGTGGCAATCGTTCGCCTTGCATTTGGCGTCGGCGTCGATCAACCTCTCGGCGGGGCTTATCCCAAATCGCCCCGGTCGCGTCGAGACGGTCCCCGCTTCGTGAGTAACTTGAGTTCCGATGACCCCGCCAGGCTTACCCCTTGATGTGCTTGCAGTTGCCACCCATCCCGACGATGCGGAAATCGGCGTGGGGGGGACGCTGCTCTGCTGCCTGCGGCAGAAACTGCGGGTGGGAGTGCTCGATTTGACGTCCGGCGAACCGACGCCGCGCGGCTCCCCACAGATTCGTGCTGCGGAGACGGCCTCCGCCACGAAGATCCTGGGGCTCGATTGGCGGCACAACTTGGGCCTGCCCAACCGGTCTTTGGAACACACGCTCGAAGCCCGCCGGGCGCTGGCGGCCGTGTTTCGCATGACGCGACCGAAGCTGATCCTGGCCCCCTATTGGGAGGACAGTCATCCGGATCATCTGGCCGCGTCGAGCCTCGTCGATGCGGCGCGGTTCTGGTCGAAGCTCTCCCGCAGCGACATCCCCGGCGAACCGTATCTTCCGCCGCGCGTGCTGTACTACTTCAGCATTCACCTGCGAATCCATCCCCAACCGGCGTTCGTGTTCGACATCAGCGACACGATCGACGCGAAGATGCAGTCGATCGCCTGTTACGAAAGCCAGTTCATCACCGCGCGGTCATCGTCAGACCCCACCGCGCTGGACGACATCCGCGATCGCGCCCGGTACTGGGGATGGAGCATCGGTGCGAAGTACGGCGAACCGTTTGCCAGCCGCGAGACAGTGCGGATGACGAGCTTTCGGGATGCGCTCGTTTGATGATCCGCGTCGATTGATTGGCGGGGGGAATTGCAGATTGCCGATTCAAATTTCAGTAGTTCCAAGTTCGCAGATTTCGCATTGGCATTTACTCCGAAGGAGTTTCGTCACATAGCCCAGGGTTGCGAGCGAAGCGAGCTACCCTGGGAAAAGGATCAACCGAGCCATGTACCCCAACGGGGTTCCGTCATCGGTGTTTCTCGAAGGACGCAACCCTTTCAGGGTAGATGGACACGCGACTCTCTTTCCCAGGGTAGCCCGCCTGCGCGGGCAACCCTTGTATCTTGGACGAAGTTGTTCAAAGTGTTCCGCGGAAGCGGGCTTGTTCGGGGGTCGTACAACCCTCGGG
>JANMLE010000522.1:0-2413 GCA_031372385.1 Planctomycetota bacterium
GGCGGCGGCCTGATCGCGGGAGGTGGCTTTCGCACGGGACAGGTCATCGGCGCGACCGACCGCAACGGAGCCGGCATCACCGAGCGACCCGTTCACTTCGGTGAAGTCCACGCCACGCTCTACCATCATTTCGGCCTCGACCCGCACGCGGTGACGCTTCCCGATAACTCGGGCCGACCGCATTATCTGGTGGACGCTTGGAAGGCGCTGCCGGAGCTCGTCTAATTGCAACCCGTGTCGGTCCCCTTGCTACGAGACCCTGCCATGACCGCCGTCATCGCCGACCCCGATCTTCAGCGACAACTGATTCGCCGCCGCCGCGCGCGCGGTCAAGACCGTCACGACGAAGTTTGGGATGGAGTCTATGTCATGAACCCTCAGCCCAACGACGAGCACCAATCGATCGTGTCGCGACTGACTCACATCTTTGAATGCATGATCGGCGACACAGGCCTCGGCCACATCCGTCCCGGCACCAACATCTCGGATCGGTTTGAGGGCTGGAAACAGAACTACCGCTGTCCCGATGTCGCGGTGTTCCTCACCAACTCGACGGCCATCAACCGGCGGACTCATTGGCAGGGCGGTCCCGATCTGGCGGTCGAGATCGCCAGTCCGCGAGACCAAACGTGGAAGAAGATCGAGTTCTACGCGAGCGTCGGCACGCGAGAACTGATCATCATCGATCGTGCTCCGTGGGCCATTGAACTCTATCGTTTGAACGCCGCCTCACAGTTGTCGCTCGTCGGTCGAACGGAGACCGACTCCACCACGATTCTGGAAACGGAATCGGTTCCGCTGCGCTGGCGTCTCGTGGCGGGGCCGGATCGACCGCTGCTCGAAGCGACCGTCCTTGATGGCTCGAAAGCCTGGCTGGCGTAGAAGCAATCGTTCGGAGGCAGCGTTGGCTCCGGGTTAGTCGAACCACCGGCTTCGCGCTCAATGGAATCGGGCCGCTCGCAATTCCGGAACCATGTTTTTCCGTGAAACGTGGCGTCCGCTCTTCCCGCAGGATGCTTCTACCGTTACTATTCCCGCCCTTGCATTGACGGCGCGGAAGAAGTGTCCGCCCGGCACAGCTTGATTGCCAGTATCCCACCGATGACTTGCCACGGCACGGCGGGTCCAGCCCAGCGGATGACACATGCCCAGGAAATGCACGATTCGCTCAGTTCGGTAGGGTTCATCGCAGCGCCTCACTGTGGTGGACCTGTTCGCCGGCCATTCTTTCCGAGCGTGTCAACGAGGCATCCCCCCAACTTCCAATCCCCTGTGAAATCCCGTCGCCGCGAATGAGGACTTGTTTCCACGAGCCTCTCAGCGATTGCGTTGTTTCCACGCCCCCTGAAGGCTCCGGCTCTTGTGTTGCCGGGACCGCACATTTCCCACCGCGATTCAAAAAACAGTACCACGCTATGGCTATGAACCTCGAAAAAGTCCGCAACATCGGCATCTCCGCCCACATCGACTCGGGTAAGACGACCCTCACCGAGCGAATCCTGTTCTACTCCGGTCGAATCCATGAGATTCACGAAGTAAAGGGGAAGGACAAGATCGGCGCGACGATGGACTTCATGGAACTGGAGCGCGAGAAGGGGATCACCATCACCGCGGCCGCCACGCAGGTGAAGTGGAACGATTTCACGATCAACGTGATCGACACCCCCGGCCACGTCGACTTCACCGTCGAAGTGGAACGGTCGCTGCGCGTGCTCGACGGCGCCATCCTGGTGCTCTGCTCCGTCGGTGGTGTCCAGAGCCAGTCGCTGACCGTCGATCGACAGATGAAGCGGTACAAGGTGCCGCGCATCGCGTTCATCAACAAGATGGACCGTACGGGAGCCAATTCGGACAAGGTCATCCAGCAGGTCAAGGAAAAGCTGGGAGTGATCCCCGTTCCGATCCAGCTTCCGATGGGACGCGAGGCGACCTTCGAGGGCGTCATCGACCTGATCACGATGCAGGCCATTTTCTTCGACGGCGAAGACGGCGAAAACGTCCGCCGCGAAGCGATCCCGGCTGCGTTCCAAGCCAAGGCCAACGAAGCGCGCCATGCCATGTTGGAAACGCTCTCGCTGTTCAGCGACAACCTGATGGAGAAGCTGCTGGAAGAGGCCGAGATCGGCGTGGACGAAGTTCGCAAGGTGGTCCGCGACGCGACCATCGCGCTGCAGATCACCCCCGTGATGATGGGTTCGGCCTACAAGAACAAGGGTGTGCAGGAGGTGCTGGACGGTGTCACGTACTACCTGCCCAGCCCGCTGGACCGCACGATGACCGCCATCGACCAGCTCAAGAAGCCGACCTCCGAGGAACAAACGAAGGAGCCCCATTGGAACCGCGTCAAGCTGGCTTCCGACCCGGAAAAGCCGATGGTTTGCATGGCGTTCAAGACGGTTGTCGAGCAATACGG
>JANMLE010000559.1:0-3097 GCA_031372385.1 Planctomycetota bacterium
CCCTCGACCGCACTCCCCTGAAAGTGGTCGGCTATTGGGTGCGAAGCCTCCTCGGCCGCACCCATCACACCAAACGCCGCCTCGCCTACGCCGACACCATTTAGCGAAACAAATCCCGGAAGAACACTATCTGCCGTCAACCCCAAGTTTTCATCAGCCCAGGGCCGCCCCTTCAGGGCTCGGTATTCCCGCCAATCGGCCAACCCAGGGCGTTGCCCTGGCATAACACCGCCCCATTGGGGCTGAAATCCCAAACGGCGCAACTTCAAAAAGCATCAGCGAGGGCGGACGCGCCGTGGTCTCGTCGATTTCAGATCACCGTCGCCCGAAGCGTCCGCCCTCGGTCACGCTTCGGGTTACTTTCAGTTCTCTCGGAACTTGAACCTGCACAGCCCCCAAGGATGTGAGCGAAGGCTATCTCCGCGAAACAATGCGACTGGCGCGGCGGCTGGCGGTTAATTGTGAGTTCGTGCGTCTTGGCGACATCGATCTGAACTCCGTCGAACGCTGGACTGTGGCTCGCATGGGGGAGGGGATGTCGGCGCGAACCCGGAATTCTCACCTCCAAACGCTGGCGGGTTTCTGTGCCTGGGCTGTGGACAACGGACGGCTCGCCTGCAATCCGTTGGCGGGCGCACATCGGGCCGACGAGAATTCCGATCGCCGACGGCAACGCCGGGCGATGACGGCATCCGATCTGGTCAAGCTGTTGGAAGTGGCGCGGCTGCGACCGCTGGCCGAGTTTGGACGGGAAACCGTTTCCGTGGATGCGGACGCCGCCGAAGCGGTTGAGTTGGACGAAGGCTGCATTGACGTTGGACGGTCTGCAAGCCGCGGTGGCACTCGCACGGGAACGGCTGGCGGACAATGCCGAGTTCGTCGAGAAGTTGGAACGGCTCGGGCGCGAACGGGCGCTGATCTACAAGACGCTTGTTCTGACCGGGCTGCGCAAGAATGAACTCGCTTCACTCACGGCGGGGCAACTGCAACTCGACGGGCCGATGCCGTTCGCCGAACTCGACGCAGCCCACGAGAAGAACCGGGAGGGCTCGACGATTCCGCCCCGGGCCGACTTGGCGAACGACTTGAGGCTCTGGTTGTCCGATGTCCCGAACGTGACCACGCTTCGCCGGCGCAACCCCAATGCGGTACCAGACAGCAAGCGACCGCTGTTCACGGTCCCCGCCGGCCTGGTGCGGATTCTCGACCGTGACTTGCTCGCTGCCGGGATCGACAAGCGAGACGAGCGGGGCCGGACTCTCGACGTTCACGCCCTGCGACATTCATTCGGGACGCTGCTCAGCAAGGGCGGAGTGACACCTCGCACGGCTCAAGCCGCGATGCGTCACAGCAAGATCGACCTGACCATGAACGTCTACACCGATCCAAAGTTGCTCGATGTTCACGGGGCGCTGGATTCGCTGCCGTCCCTCGACCTCGACACCTCCCCATCGGCCGAACGCCAGACGATGCGAGCAACCGGGACAGATGACCGAGACGCTCTGGCGGACTCAAGACATGCTGTCAGGAAGCTTGCACCAGCGTTTGCACCAAACACTGGCGAACGGGGGCAATCCGTGTCGTTTCCCGTCATTTCATCAGTCGACGCCGATGAACGACCAACGCCACCGGTGAGTGACGAAACCCCCGGTGAACCAAGCGAAAAAGCCTTGCCCGCAGCGATTGCGGGCAAGGCTTCCGAGGGGTGGCTAACCGGATTCGAACCGGCGACATCCAGAACCACAATCTGGCGCTCTAACCAACTGAGCTATAGCCACCGTGAGCGTGCTGCGGCAGATTTTAGCGAGCCGGTTCTCCGTTGCAAGGCACAGTTCTTTTTGCCGCTCCGCCATTCAGGTTGGCCGCCGCATCGTTTCCGACATTGTTCCTGTTCGCTATGTTCGAACAGTGGAGTGTCCGGGCGAGTCGTGAGGGACCGGTTTGGGCATGCCGATGCAGGGATGGTTCGTCGTCATTACCATCTCGATGCACAGGAATCGCGACGTCAAACGGGTCGAATGTCGATTCAGACTGCAAACACCGGCAGCACCGGTGAAGGCAAGGATGACGTCTCCGACGGAAGTCGTGGAACACGTTTTCAAAGTGCTCAAACCGCCAAGAAACAGGCACGTTGAAAACGTGCCCCCACGTCCGTTCTGGACGTTTGTCGGAAACGACAAGGATGTTGATCAGGCGGCCAATTCGCCCGAAAGCCTGACTCTGGTCTTGAATCCAAGCGGCACGTCGAGCGTGTGAATTGGCACACGTTTGGCGCAATCGAGTTGTGCCAAACAACAGACTCGCCCGAACCGATTGCGGATCAATCGGTCCGGGCGAGGAATGTCGGATGAACGGACGATCCAGCAGTTCAGGCGTAGACGAATTCCGCGAAGCACCACTGTGACGCCTTCCAGTTCGGCGAACACAGCACGATCAGCAAGTGGCATTCTTTGAGTCGCCCGTAAAGAACCTGCTTCCACTTCTCCCCCGCCCCGATGCCAGACTGCTCATCGCTGTCGAGGAAAAGCTGCTTTGGGTCGTCGCCCCGTTCGAGCAGCAATGCATGGAGATTCAGAGCCTCCGCTTTGTCCCTGGTGCTGTGGCTTATGAAAAGCATGGCGACCTGCAACTCCAACGGTGCCTCCAGCGAATCGGACGATTGCCGTAAGACGATACGAGGCGACACAAGTGATGATGAACAGTTCAGGGGAATACGTGTGCTCACGGACTCATTTGGATGACCGACCCTCGATTCCGTTTCATCGCACTCGACACCGTGGACTTGATATTGGAAAAGGTGGTCGTTGGTGTGGCGTCCCGTGTTTTTCCAGAAAATCGAGATTTCGCGGGAATTGACAAAAAACACGGGTTCGCGCCGCCTAATAGGATGTCAGCCACCTGCAGTTGAGTCTGGTCCAGTACGATCGGCCTGGGGTGATGCAAAGTTGGTATTGGTGGGGTGAATTGGTCTTGTCGAGGTGGGCGACAAGTGTTTCTCTTTGGAGCGTCAGGTGGCAGCGATCACTTATCCGGAGGCAGCGATGGATCAGTCACAGGGAAGTGGCGGCGAGGTTGTCAGTGGGACTCGAAAGTTTCT
>JANMLE010000646.1:0-2374 GCA_031372385.1 Planctomycetota bacterium
GTCGAGCCTGACATTCGCGGTGCCACGACAATCCGCAATCAACTCGCCAAACATCGGCAGAACGCCGAGTGCGCAAGCTGCCACGTCAAAATCGATCCGCCGGGATTCGCCTTGGAGAACTTCGACGTCATCGGCGGCTGGCGGGACCATTACCGAAAAATCAACGAGGGAGAACCAATCACCATCAACGGCCGCAGGGTGCGGTATTTGAACGGCCCGCCGGTGGACGCCGCCGACGTGCTGCCGGACGGCCGACGATTTCAGAACATCGACGAATACAAGCAACTGTTGTTGAACGACAAGGACCAGTTGGCCCGCGCTCTGACCGATAAACTGCTCAGCTACGCGACGGGCGCGGCCCCGACATCCGCCGATGATCCCCAGATCGACGCCATCGTCGCGAAAGCCCGCGAAAAGAATTACGGCTTCCGCTCGCTCATCCACGAGATCGTGCAAAGCGCAGCGTTTCAGAATAAGTAACGTCACCACACTCGCCAGTGCGTGGGAGATTTCAACTTGTACCTTCTGCGAGTACGATTGACCTCGAATACGGTACAAGCATGGTTTCAGAATCTCTGGCGACAATCCTGATTCCGAAAGCGTTGGAGTTTTGTCATGGCCCCCAAGTTGAATCCGCAGCAACAAACTTTTTTAGACGCCGCAAAACGGGTTTACGAAGATCGCTGGCGAACTCAATTGGAAGCCACGAACTTTGGGAACGTGATCGCGCTGGAACCAGAGTCTGGCGATTACGTACTGGGCCGTGACTTTCGAGAAGTGGATGTGGCTGCCCGGCAGCAATTCGGATCGAAGCCGGTCTATATTTTCCGCGTCGGTGGAGGTGGTGCCGTTCGCATCGGAGGGGCAGCAACTCGTGGACGGCTTCTTGGACGAATTTAGCGCGGCCTATTTGACCGTCGATTTCGGTCAAGGCCCGCTCGACTTTCTCATCGACACCGGCTTCAACGGTGCGCTGGTGATTGGCGAAGAGTTCTTCGATCCAACGGATGTCGTTCCCGCCGGGATCGTCCACGCCGATTTGGCCACCGAGGACCAGTACGCTTACCCGACTTTCCTGGTCCACTTTCCGTGGTTTGACGAGGCCATCGAAGTGCGCGTGATGATCGGTCCTGGCAAAACATGCTTGCTGAGTGTCGCTTTACTTGTTGAACGGCGTTTGGAGATCGACTATCTCGCCGGAACCGTTCGCGTGATTTGAATGTCGTCCCGCGATCACCGAGCTAAATTCAGACTGAGTGGAATTCATCATGGATTTTGAACGCAGAACTTTCCTCCACGTCGCTGGTGTTTCGCTGGCGCTTCCGTTGCTCGATTATTTTGTGCCGCGAGCGCGAGCTGGCGAAAAAGCACCAGCAGTCCCTCGGCGCATGGTCTGCGTCTGCACGCCGCTGGGGTTGCATCCCACCAATTTCTTCCCCGAACAGGCCGGCAAGGACTACGCGCTCACGCCCTACTTGGAATTGCTCAAAGACTACCGTGACGATTTCACGGTCATCTCTGGGTTGTCGCATGCGGGAATGAGTCCGGGGTTTGCTCATCAGGCTTCGGTTAGCTTCCTGACCGGCGTGCCGGGTGCGGGGAGGCCCGGCTTTCGTAATGCGATCTCGCTGGATCAATTCGCGGCCGACCACATTGGCAGCCAGACGCGCTTCCCCTGTCTGGCCTTGTCGGGCGAGGGGGCTGGCCTGTCGTGGACTCGAACCGGGGCGCTTGTGCCGGCAGCCACGTCGCCGTCGCGAGTGTTCGCCCGAATGTTCCTCGAAGGTCGTGCCGACGAAGTCCAGGCCCAGGTGCGTCGTCTTGAAGACGGCCGGAGCATCCTCGATGACGTCCGCGATCAAGCCAATGTGCTGCGGTCCGACCTCGGCACCGATGATCGCGACAAGCTCGACGAGTACCTCACCAGCGTCCGCGAGCTGGAGCAGCGGCTCGTCAAGGATGAAGGCTGGGCCAAGACACCCAAACCCAAGGTGGATGTCGAGCCGCCCAGGGACATTCCCAATGCGGCCGACCTGATCGGCCGCACGCGGCTGCTGTTCGATCTCACTCACTTGGCCCTGCAGACCGATTCGACCCGGCTCATCACGATCATGCTGGCCGGCTCGACCTACGCTCCGCCGATTCCGGGCGTGACCCTGGGCCATCACGACCTGTCGCACCACGGCAAGGATCCGGGCAAGCTCGAACAACTGAGAATCGTCGAGCAGGAAACCATGAAGACCGTCCGCGACCTGCTGGCCAAGCTGAACCAGACGAAAGAGGACGATGCCAGTTTGCTCGACCGGACGACCGTGTTCTTGGGGAGCAACCTCGGCGACGGCAGCAGCCATTCCGTCAAGAACCTGCCCGTCCT
>JANMLE010000679.1:0-2109 GCA_031372385.1 Planctomycetota bacterium
CGAGCCGCGCCTGTCAGGAAGCGGTCCGTAAATCCCGCTTCCTGACGGGCGCGGCTCGGGCGGCAAACGACGCATTCATTGCCGCGCGACGTATCACGTCACCTCGTTCCCAAGCTCCGGCTTGGGAACGAGATCATCAACTCATTCACAGCCCAGCGTGAACTGCTTCATCTGGTAGATCACCCGGCCGTCGACCGAGAGGAATCCGTCGGCCGTCAGCGTGCGCCGGGCGTCGTCGATGTCGCGGATCACGGCGGTGACGATGACGAGTTGATCCTGCGGAAGCACCTGGCCGCGGTAGACCCATTCGTGCTTGGACGGCGTGTTGGTTGCGGGAGCCGGCGTGATTGACGGAGTCGCGAACTGGGTGCCGGCGTTCAGGTGCCAGCGGTCGGCGGCGAAGACTTTGAGCAACTGCCAGAACGATTCCAAACCCAGCGAGCCGGGGACAACCGGGTCTTGGTAGAAGTGGGCCTTGAAGAACCACGAGGCGGGGTCGACCGGCATGGTGCCGACGATGCATCCTTTGCCATGCGGTCCGCCGTTCGGGACCAGGCTCTCGATCGTCCGGATCATTCGGAACCGGTCGTCGGGGAACGGGGCCTCCGACGGATACGCGCCGCGCTTCGCCGATGCCACCTCTGCCGGTGTCGGTTGATACGGCGTGGCTTCGCGAATGCCGATCTGGTTCGACAACGCGGCTTTCGAGAAGAACCCGAAGTACGTGTTGCCGACGTAGACCGGTTGGCCGTCGCAGCACAGGTCGAAGTCGTAGTGCTGGATGATCATGCCGGCCGAGTTCGACACGCGCGTCATCTTGACGGTGGTGGTGAGCGTGCCGGATTGCGGAGTCACCTCGCGGTACTGCGTTGCGGTTCCCCCCAGATTGCGGAACGACAGGTCGGTCTCGCTGGTCAGTGCCGAACCCAGATACCCGGCCAACCAGCCGCACGGTTGCAGCGCGGTTTCCAGCAACACGGCGAACGGCATCGTCGGCTGGCGGTTGGAGTCGAAGTACCACGCATCCGGTGGGACGTCGTACTGCGCGACGATTTCTCCACCCGCCTGCAGCACCCACGGCTGGCAATTCTCGATCGAGACGATCCGGTCGAGGAATTGAAACGGCGGACCCGGCAGCCGCGCGATCTTTCGCTCGTCATCGAACGGGCGGTAACGATCGCCGAAGGCATCGGAAGGCTTGCCGATCGCGAACGCTGTGATGCGGTCGGTGTCGAAGAGCGCCGGGCGGCGATCGTAGGAGGGAGGACGTGGCGGAGAATCCAGAAGACAGAAGTCAGAAGTCAGAATGGAAGTCGCTTCTTCCGCCCCTTCTGACTCCTGGCTTCTGGCTTCTGGCTTCCTCTTCACTTCCCACAGCCGCTCGACCTTCTCGCGCGACAGTCCCATCAGCCGGACCGACATGTCGGTGATCTCGACGATTGGTTTGCCGTCGGCGTACATCAGCGCGTCGGCAAGGCAGTAGGCGGAAGTAGGGGTGAGAGGTGAAGGGTGAGGGGTGAAGGGGGAAGATTGAGAGGCGGCGTTTGTCTGCCGCTCGTCACTCGCCACTCGCCACTCACCACTTTCATCGCTCCCGTAGCCGATCTCTTTCAGCGTCACTTCGTACCAGACTTTTTGGGTGCCGGAGAGAACCTGGCCGCGGCACTTCAGGCGGCTGCGCACTTCGGGGATCGGCTCATACGCGATCTCGCCCGCTTCACCAATCCAGCCCATCCGCAGCAGGAAGATGCGGAGCGTGTGCAGGCAGCATTCGTACATCAGCGTGCCGGGCATCACTTGGTCGTCGCAGAAGTGGCAGGTCAGGAACCAATCATCCGGATGAATGTCGAGTTCGCCGAGGATCGTTCCCAGGCCGAACTTGCCGCCGACAGGATCGAGCTTCAGCACCCGATCGATCAGCCACATGCGGGAGCGGGAAGTAGTGGCGAGTGACGAGTGGCGAGTGGCGAGTGGAGGAGAAGGAGAAGAGGACTCTTGTTCGGCGCGGGTCTCCCGACCCCGTCGAGTCCCCGTCCGAAGGTCTCCGTCTTCGGTAATAGGGCGGCCCCGGAGAGGTGTCCGTGGGTCGGGCGTGTTGGCGGGGTCGGG
>JANMLE010000682.1:0-1884 GCA_031372385.1 Planctomycetota bacterium
CTATTCCGGCCCTAATCCCAAACAATACCTTACTCCGCTCTCAATTCGTTCCATCACCTCTTCAGGAAGGCGGCCGCGCGAACGTTGTGTGAATCGTCCGTGTGATATTGTCCTGATTTGATGGCACTGAAAGAGAGTTTCCTTGAGGAGCGGATTGGTGCTGTTCAGATAGACATTCACCTCATCAGGGTGAACGACGACGCCGTTCTTGGAAGCTGCCCTGTCGGTGCCATCTGTTCCCGGAACGACAGTAATCACTTGAGTCTCATCGTGAAGCGAGTTCACTGAAACGACGATGACGGGTCTGTGCTTGAAACCGGCCAGTTCCATTCCAAATGCGGGATCCAGACACACGTTGTAGATTTCGCCACGTTTGATCTTGTTGGTGTTCATTCGTTAGTTGTCCTCAGATTCGGTGTCCCCGATCTGTTTTCGGTGATACTCAGCCCAGCCGGAAACCTTCGGATTGAAGATCGCTTTGTCTCGGCTTCCAGCTTTTAAGATCTCCAAGACGTCATGGCTCAAAGCACCTGCGATCAGTCCAAACCCAATTCCATTCAGCATGACGAACTCAATCGCATCGATTACATCGTTCGCGAAACGGACTTCCGGCTCCGTCAGAGGCGTATTTGCCTCCAAAATTTGAACAGTCCCCTTGTCAAACGTAGCCATGAAATTCTGAGCGTCAAACGCAAGTCGAAGGCGGGCAGATGATGTTTGCTTCAGAAACCTTTTCAGTGCATCCGCAACGGTTTCAATGACGATTCCGAATCCTTGCTGTTTGTCCAATGCGGATTGAAAAAGCTGTTGGATGCTCGTAAGAAACACACGTTCCGACTCTTGCAGATGATCGCCAAACACTCCTTGTGCTCGCAGAATTGTTCGATCGATTGTTGTGGCCATGATTGACTCCTTGAGTGTCGGATGAACTGTATCGTGAGTGTATTGCTGTGGTGTACCGTGTGTCTATTGCTGTGGTGTAATGGTAAGCAAACAGGATGAGCGTCGGGATGGCTGGGGTCGGGCGTCTTCGACCGACCCCACCGGTTTGATGTTGCGAGCGCAGGGGCTCGAAGACTCGACCCCAGCCACACGGACGGACGGATTGGAAATCCGTCCTACGGCCGAATTCCGTCCCACCGATTGTTCAGACGTCGAGGTCTTTCACGAGGAGCGCGTGCTTTTCGATGAATTCGCGGCGGGGTTCGACGGCGTCGCCCATCAGGACGCGGAACATTTCGTCGGCGGCCACGGCGTCGTCCATGGTCACTTTCAGCAGGGTTCGCTCCGCCGGATTCATGGTCGTGTCCCACAGTTCTTCGGCGTCCATTTCGCCCAGCCCCTTGAAGCGGGTGACCTTCATGCCGCGTTCGCCGAGGTCGCGCAACTGCGGCAGCAGTTCGCGCAGGGAGGTCATCTTCAGCGAGTGATCGTCCTGCACGATCTTGAAGGGGAAGAACGTTTCTCCATCCTTGTTGCCGGCGGGATACAGGTCCGGCAGGTGAATGCCATAACCCTTCAGTTCACCGAGCGCGCTGTTGACCGTGCGGATCTCATGCAGGTCGATGATCTGCAGCAGTTCCTCGCGGACGGCCGGCGCAGCGGGTGTGCCCGGCAGCGGGGGGACCGGTTCGGGGTGGGTGGGCGGGGGAACGGTTGGCGCCGCCGCGCCGGCCATCGTCAATTCGCGGCCGAGGCGCGTCTCCTCTTGTTGGACGAACTCGCGGACCTGGTCCTTGTCGTAGAACCACTGTTCCTGCTTGCCCAGGAAGACGCGGTATTCGGGGAGCTTGTCCGCCGTGCCGGCCTTCGAGTGCAGGTACTTCAGCGTGACGCCGCGGCGTTCGAGCAGTTCGAACGGCTCTTCCAGCCGCTGCATCTGCT
>JANMLE010000697.1:0-4001 GCA_031372385.1 Planctomycetota bacterium
CGTATCGCACACCGACGTTCAGACGTTTATGGCCGATCTAAACGCGTACATCGCGTCCACTTCCCAGGGGCAAGCGCAGCAAGGGCCGGGAAAAAGTGTTCACTTCTTTTCCACGCGTCGGAACTCATGGGCTCGAAGACCTCTGGCAATGCCGCCGCCCGACGACAACCGATCCGTGGGGACCAGTGCAGAACCTGGGTGCCATCGTGAATGGTTCCGCGAAGGACATCGACCCTGCACTTTCGCCCGATGGACGAGTCCTCTTGTTTGCCTCCGACCGAGCCGGCGGACACGGAAAGGTCGACTTCTGGTGGAGCAGTCGTCCGTCGCTCGAGGCCCCGTGGTCCGCGCCGCAGAACCTCGGCAAGCCGGTCAATTCCGACTTGGATGAACTCAGCCCCACACTTTCCTCCGACGGCCAAACGCTTCTCTACCGCTCCAACCGCCCCGGCGGTCGCGGCGGGGCCGACCTGTGGATGAGTCGCCGCGTGCGGAAACCGTGAGCAAACCCGCATTGAACTCCGGGTAGCCACGCTCTTGGCGAGCGTGGCGACAAGACTCTTGTTGAATCGGAAGCCGATCTCGCGGCGGGTGACCCGGCGTCGCATTCGTATCGCGAGATGACGCGCAAGTTCGCGAGGATGTTCGGCCGCGCGGGGGTGTTGTGCGTCCAACCGATTCACGGACGGCATTGCCTGAACGCCGTGACGGAATCGCGCGGCGTCACCAGCGCCGTACACATTCCGTTGAGCGGTCCGTCATGGCCGACATCGTTTCCGACAATCATTCCACTACGGTCTTTTCGACCGGTGCCGCCTCGGGTTCGACCTTGCTTCCTTCGGTCAGTTGTCCCAGCTTGGACACGGCGGACTTGCGCGCCGCGTCGAAGAGTTCCGCGTCGGCCGGTTTCTTCGACTTGGCGAACGCGACCAGCGCCTTGGCCTCGCGCTGCAGCGCGTTGTACACGCTGACCATCCGGTCGATGTATTCCTTGTCGTCGTCCGACAGGTCGGTTTCCTGCAACCGCCGCAGCAGCTTCTTCACCGCCTCGATGCCGTTGATCGTGCCGTTCATCAGGTCTTCGACCTGCTTGGCGGTGTAGACCTCCTTCGCGTAGGCATCGGCCGTCACGCCGATCAGCCCCAGCGAACTTTGAATGTGCCCCACCCCCAGGCCGCCAACCGCCTGCAGCGTGGCGTTCGCGTCCTTCGCCGCCTGGGTGTTGTTATCCTGTGACCGGACGATGCCGTAGGTCAGGCCAAACACCAGCAGGATCAGCATGACAAGGGGCCGCGAAACTCGCGGAAATCGGGGGGCAAACATCAAATCGTTCCTTCCGTGGAATCCAATCGGTCGACGGACCAGTGCGCGGGGATGATAATGCCGCCCTCAAAATCGACCAAGAGAGGTTTTTGGGCGGGCTGTGGCACACGCGGGGCCGCGATGCGCCGTCGACAATTCAACGAACACGACTGACAGGGCAACGACGGGTCTCCGCCATTCGTGTTGAAAACAGAAGATGAGACCTTCTGTCAGCCGTTTCGGCGGGGTCAGGAGACCCGCCCCGAACAGAGACAAAACAGCGAACGCGAACGACCGGGCAACGACAAAGGAAAACGGATGATCGACGTGCAGAATGTCACCAAGGTGCATCGGCGTGGTGCCCTGGAAGTCCACGCCCTGCGCGGCGTGTCGTGCCAGATCGCGGAGGGTTCGTTCACGTTCATCCTCGGCCCGTCCGGGAGCGGCAAGAGCACGCTGCTGTATCTGCTGGGGGCGCTCGACGACCCCACCGGCGGCACGATCCTGGTGTCAGGCAAGTCACTGGGAGCGATGACGACGCGCGAGCGTGACACGTTCCGTCGCGAGGAGGTCGGATTCATCTTTCAGAGTTTCAACCTGCTGTCGAACCTGTCGGCGGTCGACAACGCGCTCGCCCCGTTTCTGCCGCGCGGCGTCGCCCCGGCCCGGCGAAAGGAGGCGGTCGACCTGCTGACACGACTCGGCCTGGGCGAACGTCTCACTCACCGACCGAACCAGCTCTCCGGCGGCGAACAGCAGCGGGTGGCGATCGCCCGCGCCCTGCTGAAAAAACCCAAGCTCGTGCTGGCCGACGAACCGACCGGGGAACTCGACACCGAAAACGGCGCCGCGATCATGGCCGATCTGCGAACGCTCTGCCGCGAACACCAGTCGACCGTCGTCGTGGTGACGCACGAACAGGAACACATCCAGCCGGGCGATTCGCTGATCCGCATCCGGGATGGACGCATCGCGTGAGAATGGAAAAGGCAGGAGTGCCAAGTGAGAAGTGATCAGTGCAAAGTGCGAACAGGCGGACACTCGGAGAGGGGCTGCGTGCGGTCGCGCGGGTCTTGCAACTTGACTGGCGACTCTTGTCAATTTGCACTTTGCACTGATCACTTTTCACTTCGCACTCTTCAACTTCCCCCTCATTCAATTCCGAGATGCTTCCTCAAGAACAGCACTTCCACGGCCCGCTGGTAATCGCTGTTGTCCTTCTTGCTGAAACCGTGGCCCTCGTTGTTGGCGAACACGGTCCAGACGGGGCGGTTGCCGGCGCGGACCTTCGCGGCGATCTGCTCGGCTTCGAAGAACGGCACGCGCGGATCGTTGCGGCCGTGGATCACCAACAGCGCCGCCCGGATCTTGTCGGCATTGTTCAGCGGGCTGATCCGTTCGAAGACCGCCTTCATTTGCGGGTCGCGCTCGTCGCCGTATTCGGCGCGGCGCAGGTCGACCCGGTACGCGGCGGTTCGCTCCAGGAACGTCAGGAAGTTCGCGATCCCGACGACATCGATCCCGGCCTTGATCCGGTCTCCGAAGTGTGTCAGTGACGCGAGCGTCATGTAGCCGCCGTACGAGCCTCCCGCCACCGCGACGCGCGACGCATCCAGTTCCGGCTGCTTGGTGATCCAGTCGAGCAATCCGCCGATGTCCCTGACGCTGTCCTCGCGCTTCTCGGCATTGTCGAGTTGCAGGTAGGTCTTGCCGTATCCGGCCGACCCGCGGACGTTGGGGCAGATCACCGCCATGCCCAATTCGTTCACGTAGTACTGAATGATCGGCGAGAAGAACGGCTGGTACTGCGATTCGGGCCCGCCGTGGATGCTGATGTAAACCGGTGTCGGCTTGCGGGCTTTGCCGCCGACCGCGGTCGCATCCGCGCGCGGATGGAAGTAGTACGCCGGAATCATCCGGCCATCGAACGACGCGAACTGAATGCGGGTTGGTGCGACGAACAGCGCGGGATTCAGTCCGCCGACTTCGCTGAACGTCCACCGTGTCAGTTCACCACACTCAATCGACAACGAGTACGCATCGGCCGGAGCATCCGGCCGGGCCAGTGTGAATCCGAGCCGCTGGCCGTCCGGTGAGAACTCCATCCCCGCGACGATGCCAAGTGGCAGTTTCAGTTCGCGGCGCGGCCCGCTTCCGCGCGGCAGCAGATACAGACGGCTCGCCCCGTCTTCGTTGACCGTTAGCGCGACATCCCCCGATTCGGGTTCGACGGCGAGGTCGCTGACGTCCCACGGAATGTCGTCCGTCAGCCCAGCGTATTTCTTGGAAGCGAGGTCCAGCCGCATCAGTCGGCGGAACTCCGCACCCGCATCGGTCGCGATCAGTACCGACTTGCCGTCGGCGGCGAACAGCATCGGACCGGCCGCCGCTTTTTCCTTCGTCGGCAACGGCAGGTCCGTCCGCTGGCCGCTCGCGACATCCAGCAGCGCCGGGTACGTCTCGTTGATGGACACATACCGCGAGATCAACAGGGTCTTGCCGTCCTTTGACCAGTCGTGAACGTTCCACGTCTGCTTGTCGACCTGCATCAGCAGCGTCATCGATCCGGGCTCGCGCGGGTTCGCCACGTACAAATCCACGTCGCGCCCATTCCGCTGGTTGCTGGTGACGACCATCTGCGAACCATCCTGTCGCACGGCACCCAGCTTGTTGCGCGACTTGCCGTCCGTCAGCAGCCG
>JANMLE010000721.1:0-21875 GCA_031372385.1 Planctomycetota bacterium
CGGCCCTTCGAACGTCCCGGCACTCCGCGCGAGATGACGTCGCGCTCGTTCGATGTCGGTCCGGCACCGCGCATCGATGAGACCGGCGTCTGGTTGAAATTCAACATCGGCGACAACGCCGGTGCCGCACCGGGCGACTTCGTCGGCTGCATCGCCAACGAGGCCTCGGTCCCCCGCACCGTGATCGGCGGCATCCGCATCCTGGCGACGGTCAGCTATGTGCAGGTCGCGGCCGAGTTCGCGGAACACATCCAGGCCGCGGTGCAGGGGGTCCGTCTGCGCGGTCGCACGATATCCGTCATGCCGGGCATGCCGCCGCGCCGGGACTTCAACGCCGCCGGTGACGGTGGTCCCCGCCGAGCGCCGCGGGGGACGTAAGGCGACCGGCAACTCTTGATTTACCCGCCACCGAGTTTACCTCGGTGGCTCGACGGCTTTTGCGCTACTCTTGGTCACTAACAAGTAGCGCAAAAACCGTCGAGCCACCGGGACAAGCCCAGTGGCGGGGAAGCGAACTCTTGCCACTCGCCTATCAGCCTGTTGAAGAACCGTGGGACAGGCTTCCAGCCTGTCGTTCTCATCAAAGAATCACAGGCTGGAAGCCTGTACCACGAACTTCTTCAAATGGCTCGCAAGGGCGATTCGAAGATTGATTCGACGGAGCCCGTTGAGTTTCACGCCGGTTGCGGCAACCATACTTCGCGCTCCACGCCGACATGCCACGATCCTTGATGCGGAACACTCCTGATGAACACACCAAACGAGAGCCCATCGTTTGATGAGGAACAGACCGGCACACCGGCATCCAATGCAGTCCCCGATCGTGTTGCGGATGACGGCGGTGAGGTTGTCGACTATCTGGACGTGGCCGATGCGGAGTCGCCATCGGACGAACCGATCGACTCCGAGACGATCGGGGACGGACGGTTTCTCCGGCCAGCGATTGGACCGGCGTTGCTCTGGACCCTGTTGTTGTTTGCCGGGCAAATCGTCGTGGCGATTGCCCTGGTGTTCGTGGCCGCGGTGGTCGTGATCGTGGGCGGGTCAATGAAGGGACCGGTCGATCCGCAGCGGTTCTCCAAGCAACTGGAGACTGTGCTGCAACACTGGTTGCTGCCGGTCGCCACGTTGTCGACCATGCTGATTGCAGTGGGCGTTGTGCTGGCCCTGTTTCGGAAACAGACCGCCCGCTGCATCGGGCTGCGGGGCATGACTGTTGAGCAAGTCGTGCTGATCCTGTTGATCTCGCTGCCGATGACCGTCTTGACGAGTGAATTCACCAACTGCGTGGCTCACCTGTTTCCGCCGATGCCGAAGTTGGGGATCTTCGAGGATTTCGCCAAGGAGTCGTGGCTGCTGGTGTTCGCGGTCGGGTGCCTGTTTCCGGGGATCGGGGAGGAAGTCTATTTTCGCGGATTCCTCAGCCGCGGATTGGTCTCGCGACACGGCGCCGTCTGGGGGACGTTCTTCGCCGCGTTCCTGTTTGGGGCGGTGCATCTGCATCCGATTCAAGCGTGCGGCGCGTTCCTGCTGGGGCTGGTCCTGCAGTTTGTCTTCCTGACAACCCGGTCGTTGTGGGGGGCGATCCTGTTGCACGCGGCCAACAACGCCTTGGCGTTTGCCGCGATGAAACACGGGGCACTGCTGCCGATCGACGGCTACACGTCGAATCCCGACGAGGGGATCATGCACATGTCCCCGTGGCTGGTGTTGGTCGCGCTGCTCACGGTGGGGGTGTTGTTGTGGGCGCTGCAACGATCGCGCACGCAATGTCTGAACCCGGACGGCACTGACTGGTCGCCCGGCTTCGTCACAGCCCAGGGCCCACCCGCCGACACCGGTGTGCAAACGATGTCGGTCTCGGGCGGCCTGCAGTCGCTCGCCGCCGTGCTGGCGGCCTATGCCGCGTTCCTGCTGATGATGGCATACAGCGTTCACGCTTGAAGGAGGATGGCCACTCTTGGCCGTCTTCCGATCATTGGTCCGTCGCTGTCGCCCGTTGTCCGACACTTCCCCGCTGACGCTTCGGGTTGGTGTGGTCACTTCTTCGTCGGCTTCGCCGGGTGAAAGACGAACGCCGTGATGGTGCCATCTTGTTTGAGTTCCGCCGCGAGTGTTTCGGCCGTCTTGAGATTGGTTTTGCCCGCCGTGCCGACGGGTGACCAGCCGACGCGACATTCCAGGCGGTAGACCGAACACGGAATGGCCGTCTTGTCGATTTCCGATCCCCGCAGGTATTGCAGGGCTGACAGGGCATCACCCCAGTCGGATTCTCCCGACATGACCATCACACTCATCCCCTCCTCGCTCCGCAGTTTCTCCGCCGCAGTCAACGCGGCTTTGGCCGTGGGATAGGTCTCGACGGCCCGCAGCGTTCGGACGCAGCCAATGCTGGTCCAGACGGTGAACTTCTCGACGGCGGGGTTCGCCGGAGTCTTGTTGGGTTCGGGCTCCGCGAATGCCATCGAACCAACGATCGCGAACAGGCTGAACAGGAACGGACGAACGAGCAGCGCGGTGACGGTTTCAGACTTCATGATTGGGCTCCCGGGTTTGAGTTGAGATCCGCCGAATTGGCCTCTCACAGAGATCCACGGAAACCGCGCGCGGGACCGGACATGAATTTTTCAAAAATCTTTCGAACGGAGTGTTGTCTCGGTCCCTTTCGAGGCTCTGGACTCGATCGGATCGCAGGTGTCCAGTTCTTCGCCCTGACGGGGCCGATGGAAATCAGCCCAGGGCAAGCTCGCCCGGCGAGCGCCGCCCTGGGGAAAAGCCACAACAGGGATGCCTGCCCTGAAGGGGCTGCGGAACGTCGCGACCTCCCGTGCCCCTACAGGGCACATCCATTCGTTGGATCAACAATCCCAGGGCGGCGCTCGCCGAGCGAGCTTGCCCTGGGCTGGTTTCCTCCGCCCCTTCGGGGCAAAAACAGCGGCACCTGCAATCCGACAAGGTCAGAGAACCTCAAATCGGAAATCTCAATCTCAGATCCAGACTTCCGGACGTCACCCCCTCGCTGACGCTGCGGGTTACTTGCGTATCAGCACCGCCAGCAGGCTGCTGTGGGCGTCCGTCCAATGCAGCGCGCGGGACACCGCGGTCCGGGGCTTCGGTCCCAATTCACCCGTGGTCAGTGCGGCCGGGTCGCGCGACAGCAGCACCCAATGGCTCGCGCTCGTGCCCAGCTTGTCGTCACCCGAATCATGAATGGCCGCCAGTGCCAGCCCGAGCCGTTCGGCATGTCCCGCCATCACCGGCAACAGATCGAAGAACCGGTTGGAGATGTGAACGGCAACGATCCCGTCGGGTGGCAGGTGCTTGAGGTAGATCTCAAACGCCTCTTCGGTCAGCAGGTGAATCGGGATCGCGTCGCTCGAAAAGGCGTCGAGCGCGATCACGTCGTAGCCCTGCGGCGGCAGTTGATCCAGCGAGATCCTGGCATCGCCCGGAATGATCCGGCAGGTGGCGGCCGAGTCCTTCAGGTAGTGAAAGTGCGTCCCGGCGAAGTCGACGACCTGCGGGTTGATCTCGAAGAAGTCGAACGTGTCGCCCTTCATTCCGTACGCGGCGATCGTTCCCGTCCCCAGCCCGACGATGCCGACGCGGCGCGGTTGTCCGGCATGATGCATGCGCAGCGCGAGTCCCACACCGGATTGTCCGCCGTAGTACGTGGTCGGAATCCGGCGGCGAACCGGGTCCACGAATTGATCGCCGTGACGAGTCCCCCCGTGGGTCAACACGACGATGTGATTGTGCGGATCGGTCGTGGAATACTCGATGATCCGGATCACACCGTAAAAGTTGCGCGCGATCCGGTTGACCCGCTCGACCGTCGTGTGGATGTCGTATCCCAGGGCACACGCCAGATTGCCGCAGCCCAGCAGCAGCACCAGCCAACCGAGCCGAAACTGGCCGCGATACAACCGCGACTGCGGGTCGCGAAACAGGACCACCAGCAGCAACACGAAACTGCCGAGCATTCCGATGTGCAGTTCGAGGTAGAACGGGAAGAGACTCGGAGCAATCACACCGGTCAGAAAGCCACCGGCCGCGCCCCCGGCGGACATCGACAGATAGAACTCGGTCAATCGATCCTGATGCGGCTTCAGCCGGACCAGTTCGCCGTGGCAGACCATGCACGCGGACAACAGCAACGCCAGATAGGTGACGAACTGGACCCTCAGCGAACCGTATTCGAGCACTCCCTTGCCCAGCACCAGCAGCGTACTCGCCGCCGCAAGTCCGGCCACCAGAGCCAAGCCCCAACCGAGCCGCGAGTACCACCGCGCTCCGGCGAAACAAACGATGAATGAGATCAGATACAACGTCAGCGGGATCACCCACAGAAACGGGACCGGCGAAATGTCCGTCGACAGTTTGCTCGTCACCGCCGCCAGCAGGATGGTGGGGACCATCGCCAGACCGAACCACAGCAACCGGTCACCGAGACGGACCGTCGAACGCGGCGAGTCCCGGGCATCGCCCGCCGACTCAACCGGAACCCGGAACAGCATCGCACCGCACACCGCCGCGGCCACGATGTACGCGACGTAGCATCCCAGCCAAAGCCGAACCTGGGTTTCCGCGGGGAACAGAATGTCGATCGCGAACGGATACGCCAGCAACCCCAGCAGCGATCCAGTGTTCGACAGGGCGTACAACCAGTAGGGAGATTCCGAGGGGACGACCCGGTGATGCCAGACCTGCAACAGCGGCCCCGTCGCCGACAGCAGCAGATACGGCAGTCCGATGAACCGCAACAACAGCAGCAGGATTTGCACGGTCGGATCGGCCTGACCGGTCGGCCGCCAGTCATTCGTCGGCAGGACCGGAGTGATCAGGACCGCCACGGCCAGCAACCCGACATACACCATCACCTGCCAGCGCTGCGGGCAGTACCGCTCCAGCAGATGCGCGAAGACGTAGCCGGCAAACAGTACCGTTTGAAAGAAGAGCAGGCAGACCGTCCAGACCTGCGGAGTCCCGCCAAACCACGGCAGGATCAACTTGCTCATCAAAGGCTGAATCTGAAAGACCAGCCAAGCCCCCAGAAAAATGGCAAAGCCAAACGGCCAAGCCGATCGCGAACTGGAATGTTGCATGCGGGATTTCAGTCCTGATGTGAATCCATGTGCGCTTCGCCGAGATCGACTTGCTTTGAGTCAATGTCGTTGGGGATCTTCAGAAATCGCCATGCATGAAAACCCATCACGCCGAACCACGACAGCATGAATGTGGTCAGAGCCCATTTGAGCAGATCGAGCCGATTCTGAACGAACGCCACGAGCACTGAAAACACCACCATGACAGTCCCCGCAATCAGCCAGTGCCATCGCAAGTCGGCAAGGTGCTCCGAGAACGTTCTCTTCAGCGATGGGTTCCTCATGAATATGTACCACTGCACGACTCCCGTGATCGCACCGATTCCCGCAGCAATCAGACAAGCTGTGAGTTGTTGCATGGCTGATTCCGTGCCTCGCGGTTCGCTATTCCTCATTCGCCGTTCGTTTCTCAGGCGAGCACGTCCTGAACCACGTTGCCATGCACGTCGGTCAGCCGGAAATCCCGGCCGCTGTGGCGGTAGGTGAGTTTCGTGTGGTCGAGGCCCATCAGGTGCAGGATTGTGGCGTGGAAGTCGTGGACGTGGACACCGTCCTTGGCGACGCGGATGCCGTGTTCGTCCGTTTCGCCATAGACCGTGCCGCGCTTCACGCCGCCGCCGGCGAGCCATGAAGAGAACGCCCAGTTGTGATGTTCGCGACCCTTGGCGTCGGCCGTGTTGTTGAACGGCGTCCGGCCGAACTCGGTTGTCCACACGACCAGCGTTTCGTCGAACAGGCCGCGCGACTTCAGATCCTTCAGAAGCGCCGCGATCGGTTGGTCGACGTTCTTCGCCAGACGCGCGTGATCCATCATGTCGCCGTGTGAATCCCAGTTGCCCGAGGAACCGGTGTCGATCAACTCGATGAACCGCACGCCGCGCTCGACCAGCCGCCGCGCCATCAGGCACTGCCAGGCGAAGCCGGCGGAACTGCCGCGTGGCAGGCCGTAGAGTTGCAACGTCGCGTCCGTTTCCTTCGTCAGATCGAAGGCGTCGGGGACGGCCATCTGCATGCCGAACGCAGTTTCAAACGTCTTGATCCGCGCGGCCAGTTGCGGGTCTTCACCGCGTCCCGCCAGATGCTTGTGGTTCATCCTGGCGAGCGCCGCCAGTTCCTTTTCCTGCTGGGTCCGGCCGACTCGCGGCGCGACATTGGCGATCGGTTCGGCCCCCGGCACGACGAGCGTTCCCTGATGGGCACCGGGCAGAAAGTCGCTGGCATAGACCTGCGTGCCGGCATACGTCTGGGCCGGTGCGATCGTGACGAACGACGGCAGGTTGCGGTTCTCGGTCCCCAGACCGTAGCTGGTCCATGCGCCCAGGCTGGGACGCGCGAACGCGAACGATCCGGTGTGCATCCCGAGCGTCGCGTTGTAATGGTTTGAGTGATCGGTGTGCATCGAACGGATCAGCGCGATGTCGTCGACACAGCCCGCGACATGCGGGAACAGCGTGCTCACCTCGGTCCCGCAGTCGCCGTGCTTCTGAAACTCCCACTGCGGTCGCTTCAGGAAGATCCGTTCGTAACCCGGCCGGTTCTTGATCTCGGGGTGATCGAGTTTCACTTCCGTACCGACATCCTGATAGAGCCGGGGCTTGTGGTCGAACGAATCGACATGCGACACGCCACCGGTCATGAACAGGAAGATGACGTGCTTGGCCTTCGCGGGGAAATGGCTTTGTTTCGCGGCGAGCGGATCATTCACCGCGCCCGGCGCGGAGTCATCCGCCAACAATTCTTGCAAGAGGCCGGGCATCAACAGCGATCCCGCCACGGCGGATCGCAAGACTTGGCGTCTGGATGCCAGATGTCCCGATGATTCGTGTTTGTCACACATGACTGCGATTCCTCATTTTCAAATCGGATGCGGGCTGCTCTGGGGTCGGGTGTTCAAATTTCAAAATTGGCCGGGGACAGGTGTTGATGATGGAGAGTCGCTGGTCCGGCCAATTTTGAAATTTGAACACCCGACCCCAATGCGCGAGGCTCAGTCCACGAACAGAAACTCGTTGCTGCTCAGCAGAACCCGGCAGTAGGCGGGCCACGGGTTGTCCCGCAGGAACTCGGTCGCGTCGGTGAGTTGGTCTTCGGTGGGCGGGTGTCCGAACAGGATGCGGTGGACCAGATCGAGCTTGTCCCGATCGGTCGGCGCGGTTGTCAGTCGGGCTGAAAGCTTCTCGGCGCTGGCGTGCAGGAACGGGTCGTTGAGGAAGAACAGGGCCTGTGTCGGGACGATGGTCACGTCGCGCACGGGGGTGCTGGTGTTCGGATCGGGACCATCGAACAGTGAGAAGAAGCGCGTACGCCGGTTCCGCTTCTGCATGATGTAGACCGACCGCTTGAGCGTGTCGTATTCGGCCGCGAAGGGGCCATGCTGGGTGAATCCCCACGTCGATTCCGGCGGGAAGGGATGGGCTTCGCCAGGGAGTGGGTCGAGTTGACCGCTGACCAGCAAAAGCGCGTCGCGCAACTCTTCGGCGGTCAGACGTCGTCGCGGGAAGGCGGCGTAGAGTTCAGGCGGGGCGGCGACACCCGACGTCGAAGAGATCTGGTACGTCGCGCTCAGCAGGATGCGACGATGGAGGTCTTTCACATTCCAGCCGCTGCGGATGAATTCCGTGGCGAGATGGTCCAGCAATTCGGGATGCGTCGGTGGTACACCGCGTGAGCCGAAATCGTTGGGCGTTGTGACCAGCCCGCGGCCGAAGTGTCCCTGCCAGACTCGGTTCACGAAGACACGCGCTGTCAGCGGATTGGTGGGATTCGACAGCCACGCGGCCAGTTCCTTGCGACCGCTGGTCTTGCCGTTCTGCAAAGTCTGTCCGCCGAGCACATCAAGGAACTTGCGGGGGATCTCGTCGCCAAGGTCGGCCGGCTCGCCGCGCTTCTGCAAGCGGGTGTTTTTCGCGTCGCCCTCCACCACCGCGTACGCGACCGGGACGGTCAGTTGCGGGGCCATGTCGGCGCGTTGCTTCTTCGCGGCTTGCAGGGCGAGACGATGCTCGGCCGCCTTCGCGACGGTGCCCGCAAAGTCGACCGCCGGTTCCGTCGTGGTTGCGGCGGTGGCTGGCGCGTGAAACTGTTCGAGATTCCAGCCGACACCGTCGCCGCCGGGATGAGCGTCCGCGATGCGCCCCGTGACCTTCACTGAGCCATCGAACGGACAGACCCACGCGAGCGCGACCGGGCCCGCCGGACCGGGATGCATGAAGAACGACCGGGCCGGCAGGGTCGTCCAGACCTTGACCGGTTCCTTCGACGTGTTGACGAGGATCGTTGGTGTGTCGCCGTTGCGCCAAGCCTTCAGTTCGCGCTTGCCATCGATCGCGTCAAGACTCTCCGGCAGGAAGGCGAAGCCGTCACGGGTGTCGAAGAAGCCCCACGTCGCCGCGTTCCCATGTCGATCGGCGTGCGGATTCCCGGCCGTGAAGTCGTCGATCAAATCAGAGACATTCCACTGCCGCTGTCGGCCGCCGACTTCGGTGATCGCGAACTCAACGAGCGTCGTGTCTGCTCCATGATTGGCGCGCGGCAGGACCGACAATTGAATCACGTCGCCGCGTTTGACCGGGATGTCTGCGGTCGATGCCGTCGCGTCTTTCAGTTCCGCGGCGAACGGTGCGGCGCTGCTGTCGTCGATCACGCCGGTCGACAGGACCGTGACTTTCTTCGTCGCCAGCTCCTTCAGTTTCCGCGCCGAGTCGGCGATGTCGTCAGAGAGTTGCTTGATCGACGCATCGAGTGCCGCTGCCCGATCCAGAACCGGTTTGATCGAACGGGCGAACTCCTCCGGCGGCAACAGCGGGACCAGGTCGCGCGGCTGCTGTTTCGGCTCGCAGCCGGGGAAGGCGAACTTCGTGCTTTCGAAGATGCCGTACAGTCCGTAGTAGTCGCGGTCCGAGATCGGGTCGAACTTGTGATCGTGACAGCGGGCGCACGCGATCGTCAGCCCGAGCACCGACTTGCCCAGCGTGTCGATCGTGTCCTCCAGCGTGAGGTGCATGTCCTTGTCGATGTCGTGTCCAAACCGGCGGGCGATGGCGAGATACCCTGTCGCGACCACCCGATCGGCGTAGTTCTCAACCGGTCCCTCTGCCGCGAGCATGTCGCCGGCGATCTGTTCTCGGATGAATTCGTCGAACGGCTTGTTGTCGTTGAACGCCTTGATGACCCAGTTGCGATACCGCCACGCATGCGGCAGCGGATGGTCCGAGTTCTCGCCCGCCGTGTCCGCATAGCGCACCAAATCGAGCCAGTGCCGGCCCCAGTGCTCGCCGTAATGCGGCGACTTCAGCAGCCGATCGACGACTGCTGCGAAGGCGTTTGTCGAATCGTCCCGTTCGAAAGCCTGGACCTCATCAGGTGTTGGCGGCAGGCCGGTCAGATCAAAGGTGGCTCGGCGAATCAGTGTGCGCTTGTCGGCCGCGGGAGCCGGGGCAACGCGCGCGGCGTCCTGCTTCGCGCGGATGAAGGGATCGATGCTGGTCTTGATCCAGGCTTTATCTTGAATGTCCGGCACAGGGACATCACGGACCGGCAGGAACGCCCAGTGCCTGGCGACTTCGAAGCGGGCGGTCTTCGCGGGCCAGACCGCTCCATCTTTGACCCACGCGACGAACGCGGCGACTTGATCCGGTCGCAGCGCCTTGTCCTTTTCCGGCGGCATCGCCGAGACGTCGTCGTGCCGCTGAATCGCCCGGATCAACCGGCTCTCTTCGGGCTTCCCCGGCACAATGGCCGGACCGGATTCGCCCCCTTTCAGCAGGGCATCACGCGAGTCGATCCGCAGCATCGCCGATGACTTCAACTCACCGTGGCAGCGCAGGCATGTGCTCACCAGAACCGGCCGGATGTTCGTCTCGAAGAAATCATCGCGCTCGTCCGCGATCACCACGCGACCGCTGACGGTCAGCAGACTCAGCAACAGCAGACGGGTTGCGCAGTTCATACGATTCATTCTCGTCACTCGGCTCATTGAGTTCTCTCTCGGCGTTGGTGACGCCCGCACTTGTCGGCCATCGTAGCAAGCCTGCCAGAAAACGTCGGGTAAGGGGCTGTGCAACTTTTGCTTCCGAGAGTGGCGCACACTACTTCAAGACTCGGACGCAAAAAATGCACAGCCCCTTGGCGACTTGAAGCAGGGCCTCCGCGCCCGATGGTCTCGCCGCCCAGGGTGGTGATCGAGGGCTGCGGGGATTCGCGGTCCCGGTGCGGCAGTTTGACCTCGTCCATTCAGCGTCCTACGATACGCGGCCAGCCAACCTTGTTACGGGAAACGCCTCGTGAATGACTCCGTGTCTGAATCCGACGACTGTGTTCACAGTTCCGCGCCGATCATGGAACCGGCCCTGCCCGTGCCCGTGGATTTGCCGCGGATCGAGCGGGCGGTGCGGGAGATCTTGGCGGCGGTTGGCGAAGATCCCGACCGCGAGGGACTGCTGGAAACACCGGCCCGCGTCGCCCGGATGTATGCCGAACTGTTCTCCGGGCTGCGGTCCACTCCGGCCCGGCACCTGCAGCGGGTCTTTCCCGAAGAGTACGACGAACTGGTGCTCGTGCGGGACATCAGTTTCAACAGCATGTGCGAACATCACCTGCTGCCGTTCATCGGCACGGCGCATGTGGGGTATCTGCCCCGCGGCAAGGTGGTCGGGCTGTCCAAGCTGGCCCGCGTGGTGGAAGAGGTTTCACACCGGCCGCAGGTGCAGGAACGGATGACGCACCAGATCGCCGACCTGCTGCAACAGGAACTCGACCCGAAGGGAGTGGTCGTCGTCATCGAAGCGGCCCATTCGTGCATGACGATCCGCGGTGTCCGCAAGCCGGGCAGCGTGACCATCACCAGCGCCGTGCGCGGTCTGTTCAAGACGAACCAGTCCAGCCGGGCTGAAGTGATGGCGTTCATCCAGGGGCGGTAGCACGAGCAGGCAATGTCGCTCGCGGGCCTGAATGAGATGTTTTCGTCTAACCGCAATACAGTTCACTTGGTCGCAAGGCTCGATAGGCGAATCGATTGCGAGGATGCCGCGAGAGGATGCCGCGAATGGGTGTGGCACGTCCTGAGTCTTCGAAGGGCGTGGTTTTGGCGTGGTTCCCTCAATCCACGCCCTTCGAAGACTCAGGGCGTGCCACACAGTAACGGACCACACACACAAATCGTTTGTGACTCATTGAACGGTATTGCGTTTAATCGCGCGAGACATGACAGCTACTTCGAACCGCCGGACGCATCCTGCGATTGGATCCGGCCCTTGGCTTTGAAGGTGACCGGCTGACGGCGGCCTTCGATCACAATCGCGAACTCCTCGTCGAACATCCCCGGCTCGGCGGGCGACGTGACGGTGATGGTCAGCATGTGCAGCGGAGCGGTCGTGCCGGGAACCTTGACCGCGATGGCATCGGTCAGAGACACGGTGTTGGTGACGCTCACCGGCAGGCTGCCGTCCTCACTTGGCTTGGCCCGGACTTCAGTGATCACATGGTCGACCTTCTCGATCTTGAACGGCTTCTTGCCGCGGACGATGACGGTCATCGACTTGGTCTGTCCCGGTGCCACGGCTCCGAACTGAACGTCGGTGACGACGATGTCCGCTTCCACCTTGGCTTCGATCGGAATCGAAATGCTGGAATCCCCGACGTCGTTGGTGGTGAGGATCAATTGATCCCGCAGGACGCCGAGTGGCGCGTTGGCGTCGATTTCCACAGTGGCTTCATACGTTGCAGACCCGCCGGCGCGACTCTTCTCCACGAATTTGGCCGTCAGGTGCGGGTTGTTGACCTTGGCCTCCAGGATCTTCCAGTCCGGCCGGCCGCCGATGTTGGTGATGCCGATCCGCTGGATGTAGCCCTTCCCCAGGTCGATGGGGCCGAAGCCGACGTAGCTCGGACGAACCTCGAAGTCGCTGCGGATGCGTCCTTCGACGGGGATCGTCAACGAGGCCGACAAACCCTTGGCTGGTACGAATAGCGAGACATACGCGCGGACCCGCTTGTCTCCGGAGTGACCGACCGTGTCCAGCCGGATGGTCAGTTCCCTTTCCTGCTTCGACGGGATCGAGATCGTCGGCTTGTCGATCCACGAGATGCATCCGCACGACGTGCTGAGGCTCGTGATCTGGATCTCCTCGACATATGGGTTCTTCACCTTCACCTTGAACGTCGTGTCCGCCAGACGGGCGACCGAGCCGAACTTGATCTCGGTGCGGTCGAACATTTTCGCGGCCCAATCCTGCGCGGCGACCGAAGCCGCAGAGCAGGTGACGACAACCAACGGGAGCAGAATTCGCGTGACAGGTTGAATCGCCATGATGGTTCCTTGCGGACGATGAGGGGTGTGACGAGCGAGGTGGATAGCCGCCCCGAAACGATGTGAATTCGTCCTGAACTCAATGAGCCGCCGTGCCAACCGGACACGGCCACGGTCTCGGCGTGAACCGTCAACGACATTATGCGCGCTGCACTGGGATGTCAAACAGTTTCTTGAATCAACTTGGCGAGGAACGACCGAATTGCTGACTGATGTCGATCACGTCACCCCCGCTTCGCCAATCAGCAAAGTTCACGGACGGAAATGCTCCATCAGACCGGTTGCGTATCCAGCCAGTTTTTCCCGACCGACACATCCACGATCAGCGGCACGGTCAATTCCATCGCGTGCTGCATTTCATGACGGACCAATTCCACCAGCGAGGGAACCGCCGACAGCGGGGCTTCGAACACCAGTTCGTCGTGGATCTGCAGCAACATCCGGGCGGGTTGGCGGTCTTGCCGCAGGCGGCGATGGACAGCCAGCATGGCGCGCTTGATCAGGTCGGCGGCCGAGCCCTGAATGACCGTGTTGACCGCGGTTCGCTCGGGCATGGTCAGGTTGCGATTGCGCAGCGGTCGGATGCCGTCGATGGCGCGGCGACGGCCGAGGATCGTGGTGGCGAAGCCGGTCTGTTGCACCACGGCCAGCGTCTCTTCGATGAACTGCGTCACACCCGAGTACTTTGCGAAATACCCGTCGATGAACGCCGCCGCTTCGTCCTTGTCGATCCCCAGTGCGGCGGCGAGTCCGAACGCGCTTTGTCCGTAGATTACACCGAAATTCACCGCCTTGGCCATCCGGCGCTGCTCGCTGGAGACCGCGTCCCGATCGACACTGAACACTTGGGAGGCGACCGCCGTGTGAATGTCGATCCCCTGCTCGAACGCGGCGATCAGCTCCCGGTCCTGGCTGAAATGCGCCAGCACCCGCAACTCGATCTGCGAGTAATCCGCACAGACCAGCCGCCATTCGTCGTTCCCCTCGGCAGGGTCTGTTTGGGAGATGCTGAGCGTGAGCGGCTTCACGGCGGGGGCCGGATTCAGTGCGGCATCGTCGTCGTCAAACAGGCCCCTCTGTACAGCGCCGGAGGAAGTGTACTCCTGCCCGTCCGGTCTTGGATTTTCAATCGACGCTTCAGACAACGGCGCGAATTCTGAAACGGGCTCTCCCCCAAGTGACGATGCCAAAAACGCCCGCCGGATCCGTTCCCCTTCGGGCGTGCGGATCGGAATGTTCTGAAGGTTCGGATCGCTGGAACTGAGCCGCCCCGTCGCGGCGACGACCTGATTGAACGACGTGTGAATGCGGCCGGTCCGCGGATGAACGAGCAGCGGCAGCGCGTCGAGATACGTCCCCTTGAGCTTCGACAAATGCCGGTGTTCGATGATCTTCGCCGGCAACTGGTGCAGCTTGGCGAGCTCTTCCAACACATCCTGATCGGTGCTCGCCCCAGTTTTCGTTTTCCGCTGGACGGGGAGTTGGAGCTCATCGAACAGGACCACTTGAAGCTGCTTGGGGGAATCGATGTTGAATTCGTGGCCCGCCATCGCGTGAATCTCGGCGATCAACTCCTTCAGTCGCTGCGATAAATCAACACTCTGCCGGTGCAGTTCCGCAGAGTCGACGCGGATGCCGGTCTGCTCCATCTCGACGAGTATCGGAATCAGCGGCCGTTCCAGATCCCAGTACAAGTCCCACAATCCCTGTTCGCGCAACTTCGCGGCGATGATGTCCGCCAACTGCAGCGATAGGTCCGCGTCTTCCGTGGCGTACTCGGCCACCTTGTCGACGGGGATGTCGGCCATGTTCTTCTGGCTCTTGCCGGAGCCGATCAGGTCGGAAATCGGGATGCTCGTCTGCCGGAGATACTTGACGATCAGCGCTCCCAGTCCGTGCGAACGGGCACCGGCATCCAGCAGATAATCTCCCACCATCGGATCGACATCGATGCTGTCCGGTGCCACGTGAATCCCGTGGCTATCGAGCACCATCAGGTCGTACTTCACATTCTGATTGACGAGCCGGATCGCGGGATTTTCCAGGATCGGTCGCAATGTCTGGACGACAGTGGCACCGTCCAACAGCACGCTTCCCGCCGGCCCGAGCGTCGGCAGATACCACGAACTTCCCGCCTGCCAGCAGAAGGCCCAGCCGACGATCTGCGCGGAACGGGGGTCCAGGCTGGTCGTCTCAAGGTCCAGGCAAAACCGCGGCTGCGATTGGAGCTGGCTCATAAACGCCGCGAGCTTTTCCGGAGTGTCGACGATTCCCCAGTGCCGCGCCCGGCCACTGGAGAGCGCGAGACTTGTTTCGCGTGGTTCGGAATTCGCGGACGCCTCAACCGGTGTCTCGATTGCGATTGCGTCACCCGCCGCGACCTGATCCGCGCGAGCCCCCGGTTCAGCACGAGTTCGCTGTTCCGCACGGTCCGCCGAATCATCATCGAAGAGCGACCGACCGGGCCGCTGCTCGACGGACAGCGCCGACCCCGCGGGCTTCAACCCGAGTGGCGCTGAGGTGTCCTTCAACGCGAACTGCTGGACGTCGTCCACCAATCGTCGGAATCCGAATTTGCGAAACATCTCCTGCAGCGCCGGGACGTCCGGCGCGGGATTGCGACTGGCCTCCCAGTCGAACTCGACGGGCAACTCCTGGTTCAGCCGGACCAGTTGCTGACTGAGCCGGGCCTGGTCGGCAAACGTCTTCAAGTTTTCTTTCAGCTTGGCTCCGGGTGCGCGGTCGGCGTTGGCGAGGACCGCTTCCAGTGTCTCGAACTGTTGCAGCAAGGCGGCGGCCTTCTTCGGTCCGACCAACGGCACGCCGGGCACATTGTCGACCGCGTCGCCGACGAGCGATTGAAAATCGACGACCTGCCCCGGACGGACGCCCCATTCAATCAACAAACTCGCCTCGTCCTGATAGGTGTTCTTCCGCAGGTTGTACATCTGAACCTGGGGGCCGATCAGTTGGCGGGCGTCCTTGTCACTGGTGACGATCCGAACCTGCAGGCCGCGCTGGACCGCCTGTCGCGTCAGCGTGGCGATCACATCGTCGGCTTCCCAACCTTCACACTGCACGGCCGGGATGCCAAATGCCCGGATGAGTTCGATCAACAACGGGATCTGCGGCCGCAGATCCTCGGGCATCTCGCTGCGGTTCGCCTTGTAGGCCGGATACAACTGCTCGCGCACGCCGGGACCGGGCGATTCCAACGCGCAGATCAACCAGTCCGGCTTGTGGACCTGCAGCAGCGACACCAGATCGCGGCTGAATCCGAAGACCGCGTTCGTCGGCAGTCCCGACGGACTGGTCATCGGTGGGATGCCGTGGAATACCTGAAACATCAGGGAGAAGGTGTCGATCAGAAAAACCGTGTCGGGCATTTGGTCGCCGGAAGTGGAACGAGTACATTTCGCTCTGCAAGAGAAGCCAGCGCATTATTGATCCCCTGCTGGTGAATCGCTACCGCCAAACGAGGAATGGAGGGAAACCAGATGGTCGCCGCTTCCAACAAACCAGGATTCGTTCATTACGCGTTGATCTTGTCGGTGATGATCACGGTTGTCCTGGGATTCTTGTCCGGCCGGAATCACCGGGAACTTGCAGCTCTGCGTGTGAAAATTGCCGAAAGTGAAAAGCAACTGAGCGGAGCGAAAAGGCTGATTGCGACTATGAGTGGATTGGAGACTCACGATTCCGCGGTGAAGGCAACGGCATTGGAGGATATGAGAGACTTTGCCAATGCACGGCAAAAACCACGCGACCCAGAATCTGTCGATCAACGAGAATTGGCGGACCAGATTTTCAGGGTCGCTGAAGTGGAGGAGCAAGTCCGCAAACTCCAGACACTCTTGAAGTCCTACGACGATCAAGTCCAGATCCTGAAGAACCTCACCGGCCGCAAGTTTGAGTTGGTTGACGATCCCGCGAATCCCGAAAACGTGAACACCGTCAAGGCCGCCGCATTGAAAGACATCAGTGACTTTGGCAAGGAATACGCGGGAGAGAATTATGCGGAAACACTCCACAATCTGCGTGAGGCTTTAGACGCCGCCATCGCCGAACGTAATTCCAAGGCTGATCTAGGCAACGCGCCGGCGTCTCGCAAGTAGGGTCGAGCGCGCCCTCCGTCGCAAGACCGTGAATCGCCAGCAGAACAGGATTATTCGGCATGGGCTGCCGTTGTCATTGGATCTGCCTTTGGACAGCGGGCTTTGATGGGGGGGCGGTGCCCGGAAACTGCCGACACAACCTCAACGAAATCCTGCGCGCGAGTGCGAACAGTGAGGGTCCGCGAAGAATTGGGGGCGGGAGTTTGATCCTTCGTGACGATTGGGCGGTCGGGGACAAAAAGAGATTGCCGAATTGCTATTGCCGGTGGAAACTGCTTGACTGAACATCCGACTGCCGTGAAACTGGGGCCACCATGCAATCTCAGCCGAAACGGCACCGCTGACCACAGCGTTCATTTCCGTCGCACGCCCCTGCCCGTCTCCAGGTTCGCCACCTGATCCATGTCTTTACCGTTTGCCGGAGGGAAACCAAATGGCCGCCTCATCCAACAAGCCCGGTGCCGTTCATTACGCGTTGATCGTGTTCGTCATGATCACAGTCATCCTCGGAATTGTGACCTACCAATACAACCGGAGTTTCTCCGATGCGAGCGTGGAACTGGCCGGCAAGGCGGATGAGCTCGGCAAGCAGAAGGCACTGGTCAAGTCTTTGGACGATCAGGTTCAGGTGCTGAAGAAGCTGACCGGTCGAATTTTTGACTTGATCGATGACAACACCGATCCCAAAAACGTCAATACGGTCAAATCCGCGGCCGTGAAGGATATGAACGACTTCGGCAAGGAACTGGTGGGCACGAACTACGCCGAAACCCTGCAGAAGCTGCGTGAGGCTCTGGATGCGGCGCTGGTCGACCGTGATTCCAAAGTCGCGCAGGTCGCCTCGCTCGAGAAAGACTTGAAGGCGGAACGCGACCGTCTGAACGTTCGCATCGACACCGCCGGCAAGGCGCAGACGAAGGCCGAATCGGAGAAGCGGGATGTCATCTCCGTCCAGGACGAACGCCTGAAAGCCAAGCAGGACGAACTGGACAAGCTGAAGCAGGACAACAATGCAGTGACGGCCGAACTGGCCCAGGAAAAAGAAGCCCGCGAAAAGGACAACAAGGTCAAGAACCAAGAAATCAAGAACTTGGAGATCATCGTCGATGTACTTCGAAAGAAGTTGGACAACATCGAAAAGGTCAGCTTCGAAGTTGCCGACGGACTGATCCAGCGGGTCGACAATGCCTCCAAGCTGGTCTGGATCAATCTGGGTGATGATGATTTTTTGAAGCCCCGGATGACGTTCAGCGTCTTGGGGAAGGACAGCTCGGGTGTGGGTCGCGGTGCCGAGGACGTGAAGGGGAAGATTGAAGTCACCCGGATTCTGGGGCGGCATATCGCCGAGGCACGCATCACCGACGAGGACTTGTTCCGACCGATGGTGGCCAACGATCTGATCTACACGCCACTCTGGAGCCCCGGGCTGGTGGAAAAGTTCGCCTTCGTCGGCCTGATAGATCTCGATGGCGATGGCAAGAGCGACTGGGAGGAACTGAAGCAGTTGCTGACGGTTTCCGGTGCCTCAATCGACTCCTTCGTGGATGACGCCGGCCAGAGATTCCCGGAGAATTCCAAGATCACCGTTCACACGAAGTTTCTGGTTCTCGGCGACGTCCCTGAACCGGATTCGGTGTCGAGTGAAGACGACAAAGCGCGGATCGCCCAAATCCGCAAGCACCTGAACGAAATGACCAAGGAAGCGACGGTGAATGGCGTGCGCCCCGTCAAGTTGAACGACTTTCTCGCGTTTATCGGCTTCGAAGCCAAGCGGCGCACGTTCCGTCCCGGTCAGGATCGCCCGTTCAACTTGAAGGCTGGCGCCACCAGCACGTCCGTCAACGAACCACTCGGCGACCGCTCATCCAGCGGCAGCGTCTCCGGATCCTACGGACCAAGAAAGAAGTCGACTCCACAACTCTCTTCCGACGGTCACACCAGCAAGCTGTTCACCCCCGCGGCAAAGCCATAGTCGTTGTCCGGCTCGATCACAGATTGCAGTATTGAATGACAAGAAGCCCCGGCAAACCAAACTGCCGGGGCTTCTTTCGTCTTTGCGTCTGAGAGGCTGTCCGAGAAGGGGTCGGGAGTCTTTTTCATGCCGCACGACGTTGCTGAAAACGGCGCAAATCCGGCATGGCAAAGACTCCCGACCCCCTCGCAACGGCGGCGTTTCGGACAGCGTCTGAGGTTTGGTCGCGGTCATTCAAATGCGCGGCTGACCGTTTCCCCCTCGTTCACTGTCGCCCGTTCGGACCGGCCCTGCAGCTTGTAGGTCAACTCGGTATGCTCGACCCCCATCGCCGCCAAGATCGTCGCATGCAGTGAATGAATGTGGACCTTGTCCTCGACGGCGTGCATGCCGAACTCGTCGGTCGAGCCGTTGATCTGGCCCCCTTTGACGCCGCCGCCGGCCAGCCACATCGTGAAGCCATACGGGTTGTGATCGCGGCCGTCACCCTTTTCGCTCATCGGCGTGCGACCGAATTCGCCACCCCAGACGACCAGCGTTTCGTCCAGCAATCCCCGCTGCTTCAAGTCCCGCAGCAGAGCCGCCACCGGCTTGTCGGTCTCGCCGCAATGCAGGCCGTGGTTCTCTTCAATCTTGCTGTGAGCGTCCCACTTGCTGCCCGAGCCCGAGTACAACTGCACGAACCGGACTCCGCGCTCGACCAGTCGCCGCGCGAGCAGACAGTTCTGTCCGAAGGCCTGCGTCCGCTTGTCATTCATGCCATACGCGTCCTGGGTCTGTTGCGTTTCACTCGACAGATCCACCGCCTCGGGTGCCTGAGCCTGCATCCGGAAGGCGAGTTCATAGGATGCGATCCGCGCCTCAAGGTCGGTGTCACCGGGACGAACGGCCAGATGTTCGCGGTTGAGTTGATCGATGAAGTTCAGCTTGGCCAACTGCCGCTCGTCGCTGACTCCTTCAGGGTTGTCGAGATACAGAATGGGGCGTTTGCCCGGCAGAAACTTGGTTCCCTGATGCGTCGACGGCATGAAGCCGGAACCCCAGACGCGATTCCCGCCGGGCGGCTCGCGATCGCTGTCGAGCATGACGACGAAGCCGGGCAGATTCCGGGTCTCGGAGCCCAGACCGTAGTTGACCCAGGCCCCCAGACTCGGCCGGCCAGCCAGGATGCTGCCGGTGTTCATCTGGCAGATCCCGCCCACATGATTCAGCGCATCGGACGTACACGAGCGGATCACGCACAGGTCGTCCGCACATTCACCGACGTGCGGATACCAGTCCGACACCGGCAGCCCGCTCGCGCCGTACTGCTTCCATTTTCGCTGGGTGGCCAGCAGCGGATTTTCGGAAACCCCCATCGGGGTGATCACCCGCTTGATCGACGGGGGGAGCGGCTTGCCCGCCATTTCGTTGACCAGCGGCTTCGGATCAAACGTATCCAGATGGCTGGGGCCGCCGTCCATGAACAGGAAGATGACGTGGCGCGCCTTGCCGAAGAAGTGCGGACGCCGCGCCAAGACCTCCGCTGCGGAAGCACGCGGTTGCTGCTCCGCCATCAAGCCAGCCAGCGCAAGCGCACCGAAGCCACCGCCCGCATGAAGCAGGAAGTCGCGGCGCGAGGGAACGATATCTTGGTAGGGTTGAATCAAGTCTCGCATGGCAACAACCGGTCAGGGAGGGAACGTGTCAGATCCAAGCAGCATCCACGGGGTCATGATAGCGGGACACCGAGTTCCTTGAGAACCTCGACCACCGGCGGCAGCGAATCCTGCCACAACCAATCGGGGCGAAGTTGGAATTGTAGAATGATCGACGAGGCGACAGCGCCGTCACCCGCCGGCACGATCCGGTGAAACTTCTTTCGCTTCAGCGCATGCGCTTCAAGCGTCTCTGAGAGCGGATCAACGATCCAGTATTCGCGGACTCCCGCCGACTCGTAGGCCAGGTACTTTTCCCGCCAATCCCGCGCGACACTGTCCGGTGAGACGACTTCAATGGCGAGATCGGGCGGGCCGTCCAGGTAAGTCGGCTTCAACAGCGACTGCCGCGCGGCCGCAACGAACAAGACGTCCGGCACCCGCCGCGATTTCTCGCCCGTTCGCAATCGAACCATGAATTCCGGGCCGAGCACTTCTCCGAGTCGTTGCTGCTGCACGATGACCAACATCAGACTCTGAATCCAGCCGGTCAACTGAACGTGCCTGCGACTGGCCGGTGCCATGACGATCACCCTTCCCTCGACCCACTCGACACGCTCTCCGCTTGTCAGCGCCCAGTTCTCGAACTCGTCTTCGGGCATTGCTCTGAAGGAAACGACCGTCCCCACACCTTCGGGTGAGGTTTCGGCCAATGCGGTCATTCCACCGGGAGACATCTCTCGATCATCCTACTCGACAAACAAGAATTCATTTGCGTTCAGCAAGGCATGACACAGGTCGACGAACGCCTCTTCAGCGTCCGAGTCTTTGATCTTGTTCGCATCCTCGCCGGTTCGACGCGGATCGGAACTGGCAATCACCCGCTGCTGGTCGGCAATGAATTTGCGGGCGGCTGCGGTTTCGCGCGCGGTCGGTGGCCGGCCGAAGGCGATGCTCCACGCCTGATGGACACGCGCCTCGGGATCGGCCGAATCCGACTCCTGCTTCGCACGCTCGGCCAACAGTTTGGCGGCGTTCAGGATCAGCTCGCTGTTGAGCATCATCAGGGCCTGCGGGGCGATCGTGGTCTTCGTCCGGCAGCCGCATGTTTCGTGCATGTCGGGGAAATCAAACGCCGCCATCAGCGGATAGGGGAGATTGCGCTTGGCATAAATGTAGACGGACCGGCGCCTCCGATCGGGCGGATCGCTCACTTTCCAGTTCCCCGCGCCGCCGAAGTTGGGAGGCAACTCGGGCCGCACACCGGGGCCGAACATCGTGTCGTTGAGCGCCCCCGCCGACGTCAGCCAGGCATCGCGGATGCGCTCGGACGACAGCCGCTGGCGCGGGAAGCTGGCCAGAGACGGTTCGGGGGCGCGGTGTTCTGGAGCGCTGTGTGCCGCAGTGGCGGTCCCGGTTCCCGGCTCGTCGGTTCTCACGTCGCCGCGCTGCCGGTACGCGGCCGACAGAACGAGCAACCGGTGGAGCCGCTTCGTGTCGCAGCCACTGCCGATGAATTCTGCGGTGAGCCAATCCAACAGTTGCGCCTGGGCCGGCGCGGGAGTCAGCACTCCGAAGTCATTGGCGTTGTCGACCAGCCCCCGGCCGAAGTGTCCCTGCCAGATCCGATTGACCCAGACCCGATGAGTCAGCGGATGATCCGGGGAGGTCAACCACCGCGCCAGTTCCGACCGGCGTCCCGACGATCGGTCGTTCGGCGGAACAAACGACGGGGGTTCT
>JANMLE010001533.1:0-6195 GCA_031372385.1 Planctomycetota bacterium
GAAATCGCCCATGACATTCGCGCACGGACGAGGCGTCCGTGCTACGAAACGCTGTCCAAGCAACTTTTGTCGGTCACGTCTTCATTAACTGAAGCCGCGACTCCAACCAATCCGAATGGCGGGGAGCCCGAACTGCGATAGTGAGACTGCGGATGAGGCGGATGCTTGTTCTTCCCCTCCGCATGATCCGCGCCATCCGCGGGCAAGGCGCGGTGGCAATGCCTCGTCCTCATGATTGAATGCACCCTGTTGCATCCGGCGCGGAGAACTCCTTGCCAAAGGATCGTGGAGACGGCATCATTTGCGGGCCGTCGTTGCTCAAACCTGCGGAATTCTCGCCGCGGCGCGTGCATGTCGTGGCGTGAAGTCACGATTTGGTCCGGAGTTCGATTCGCCATCGGTAACTCGAAACCTTGTTGAGGAATCTCTGAATGGTCATCGCGAATAGAAAGCAGTCTCGGACTCTTGGATGTTGGACGGCCTGTTTGGTCGCGTCCCTCTCCATCGGATGTGGATCGTCAACACCGCCACCGCCCCCACCGGGACAGGCTCCGGCTTCTAATGTGCAGACGGCACCAATGATGACGGTGCCGGCAAGTACTCCGGCCCCCGGTCAGGGACATGCCGCGGCTCCCGCCACCATGGCCGGGACGACGCCCGCGGGTGGCCACAGTTCGACAGCTCCGATGACCACTCCCGGCCAGGCCCCGACTGCGACCGCTGGACCTGCTGATCCCATGGCGTTGATGGCGGCGCACGCTCAGGCGGGCGGAGCCAACAAACCACCCGGTACGGCACCGGCCGCAAGCGGGGATGCGGCGGCGATGGCCGCAATGATGAAGTCTCACGCGCAGAATGCCGGCCCGGGTGCCGCGAATCCGGCGGGAGCGGGAGCCAATCCCAATCCCAATCCCAATCCTGGTCCTGGACATGCACAAGCGGGCGCCGCGGCGCTGGCAGCACCGATGCCGGCTGGGGCTCCGGGTGCCGGTCCCGGCGCGTTTCCCGGCGCGGCTCCTGGCGGCGGTGGTGGTGGATTGGGTGGCCAGTCGTTCCAGCCTGGTTCCGCCGAAGCGGCCGTCGCGAAGTTCTGTGCGGCGATGGCCGACAGCAATCTCACCGAAGCCGGTCAATACATCAGCCCGAAGGCGAAAGGGCTGCTGGCTCAGATTCGTGACGGCAACATCACCGACGAAAAGATCGAAGGTTTGAAGGCGTCCTTCAAGGAACTGACTCCCAAGCCCTCCCGTCCCCTCGGAGGCGTGGGCAAGACGTTAAGCCTCGGCAATTCCAATCGGGAATCATTGAGTTTCACGTTGATGAAAGAAGAAGACATCTTCCTGTTGCGCGAGTTGAAGATCACCAAGCTCGCGCGGTAAGCGTTGGGTCCGCGGGACAGGGTCGCAACCTGTCCGAGACTCTGGAAAACACGGGGCCGCCAGATCGCACTCCCGCCCCACGACCGTTTCATCACACTGTCAAACCCGGTATTCCCAGAAATACCGGGTTTGTCTTATTCTGTCCCGTGGGCTCGGCGATTGAGCCGGAACAGGCTTGCAGCCGGATTAGAGGCGATTGATGCCCGACGTGTTGGCGATTCATTGGGACAAGCGGCGACTGCGCGTCGTTGAAGCCTCCATCGGTTCAACCGTTCGAGTTGTTCAGAGCTTTGTCGTCGACATTCCGGACCTCCCCAAATCCGGTTGGCTGCGTGACGCTCTTCGTCGCAAGGGCGTCACGGCCAGGCAGACGATCGTCTGTTTGCCGCGTGAAGATGCCATCCTGCGGCAGTTGGAATTGCCCGACTCTCCGGATGATGAACTCCCCGCGCTCGTGCAATTCCAAGCCTCGACACGCTCCACGACTCCCCTTGACCAGTTGTTTCTCGATTACCTGCCGATCCCCAAACGGCACGGGTCGCTCCAGCGCGACGTCTTGCTGGCGACGGTGCCGCGGACAACCGTCGATCCCATCCGCGCGGTGCTCAACGAAGCGGGACTGGAGTTGGTCTCGCTGTCACTCAGTTCGTTCGGACTCGCAGAGTTGGTGTTGCGTTCCGAAGACACCGGCAGTCAGGCAAGGGCACAAAGCCGGCTCATCGTTCTGGCGGATTCGCACCGTTTGGAAATCGTGTTGCTGGGTCGGCATCAGCCGATGGTGGCACATCTGGTCCGCCCCCCGCTCGACGATGAGGGTCGGCCGGTGATCGCGAAGGCGGCGGCGGACATTTCGCGAGTCCTGGTTCCGGCCCAACCGTGGCTGACCGACAGCCCGCTCGAACGGATCTGGGTGCTGGGTGACGCGGCCGAGTGGGACGGACTGGATCAGGCCCTGCGAGATCGTTGGAACTGCCCGGTCGAACGGTTCAATTCGCAGGCCGCCACGAAGATTCGTGACTTGGAACTGACGACGTTCAGTGATTCGATCGTTCAGTTCGGTCCCACGCTCGGTTTGGCGCTGGGCCGGCTTCATCCCCGCTCGCCCGTCTTCGACCTGTTGCATCCGCGGCAACCCCGACCAAAGGCTGATCCCCGGAAGTTGTATCTGGCCCTGGGATCCGCAGCGGCCCTGATCATCATCGCTCTGTTCAGTTCGTGGTATCTGCTGTCGATGCAGAGTCTGGACCTTCGCATCGCCGCGGCGCGCGAGCAGGAACGCAAGCTGACCACGGACTCGAAAGCCGGCGAACCGGATCGCAAGGCGGCCACGCTGATCGAGGAATGGAAGACGCGCGACGTCAACCAGCTTCAGCAGATTGCGGAACTGCACGACTACATGCAGGGAACGGGGCGGGTCTACGTCTCCGATTACACTTTCAGCCCGACCTCCGGCGAGGCGATCGCCAAGCTGCGCGCGACGGGCAATGCCAAAGAGCGGATCGACTGGCAGCAACTGGCGCAACGTCTAACCGATGCCCGCCGCTATCGCGTCAAGCCGCGCGAAGTGACCCAGCAGAGCCGCGATCCCGATTATCCCAACAAGTTCGAACTCGACACCGACCTCGTTCCGCCGGGCAAGCCCGCGACCGACGCGGCCACACCAAGTTCACCCGCCACACCAGGCTTACCGGCCACCAAGGACAAGTGACGCGAGCATGCAACGGCGCGAACAATATCTGCTGATCGGTCTGGTGGGCGCAGTCCTCCTGTGGCAGGGCTTGCGGCTGCTCGATGCCACCTTCGTGGAACCATTGCGCGTCAGACAAAAGGAGCTGACCGGGCTGGAGCAGACGGTCGATCAGCGGACGAAGGAACTGGTGCAACTGGCCAGGCAGCGCAAGAATCTGGTCGATTGGAAGAAGCGCAGCCTGCCGACGGACAAGTCGACCAAGAAGCAACGCTCCGAACGCCCGGACGCGCTCAACGCGCAGCGGCTGTACCAGGATTGGCTGCATGACCTGGCCCAGCTCAGCGGGTTCGAAGAGTTGAAGGTTCAACCCGATCGCGTCGCAGTCAGCCGCGACAACGTGTTCGTGACCGTCAGCGTCAAGATTGAGGCGGATGCCCGCTTCGAACAATTGTGCCGGTTCCTGGACCGGTTCTATCGCGCCGATCTGCTGCATCGCGTGACGTCGCTGCGGGTCCAAAGCCGTGAATCAGACGGCGATCCGTTCCTGCAAATCGTCCTGGAAGCCGAGGGTCTCGCGGTCGTCGGCTCGCAGGACAAGCGCCTGTTGTTCCCGCAGGCAACGCTGGTCGAAGAATTGTCGGACGACGACACCGAGTTGCAGGTCGAACTCGCCGAAGGATTCCCCAAGGAACCGGGATTCCTCGTGCGAATGCGGGATGAGTTGCTGAAAGTCACCGCCATCGACGGAACCACCTGGACCGTCGCACGGGCTCAGGACGGAACCGCCGCGGCCAGTCATCCGCCGGGATCGATCATCGAATCGATGCCGATGCTTCCCAACGTGACCGCACGCTCGGCCGAAGAGATCAAGCAACTGCTGGAGAGCAACATCTTCGTCAAGCCGGCCCCGCCGGTGCAGTACAAGCCGCGCATCGCTCCGCTCGGTGAGAAGACACTTGTTCGAGGCAAGCCGCTTGAATTCAACATCGTTGTGCTGGGGTACGACCCGTCCAAGGGTCGCCCGGAATTCTCACTGGTCGCACCCGTTCTGGCAGGCAGCCGCCTCGACAAGGCCACCGGCAAATTCTCTTGGACGCCAGCCGCAGCGCAGAAGTCGGGCAAGTACGCCGTCAAGTTTGAAGTCAAGCACCCGTCGGCCCCCGGCGGGTTATTGGCGGAGTCTGTGAACATCGTGCTCCGCGACCCGAACACCGCGCCGAAGATCACGCCCAAACCGGCACCGATTGTCTACATCGGCCGCGAATGGAAATTCAAACTGGCCGCCACGGACGCTGAGTCCGCCGCCGAGAAATTGACTTGGAAACTGGGTGAGAAGCCCCCGGACGGACTGGCGATCGACAGCCAAACGGGCGAACTCACCTGGACTCCGGATGACACGACCGAGGCTGGTGACGCGACGGTTCAAGTCATCGTTTCCGATGACGGGGTGCCGCCGCAATCCACGACGCTCCCGCTGAAGCTGAAGGTCGAAGACGACGCGGCGATGTTCACCTACCTGACGACGATCTTCACCGTCGACGGAAAAGTCCTGGCCAAGCTCTATGACCGCTCGCAGGACAAGTACATCGAACTGCGCGTCGGCACCCGTTTCGCCGTGGCCGACATCGTGGGAACCGTCACCAAGATTGACAAGAAGTACCTGCTGTTTGCCGGCACGGCGGCAACGCACCGTCTGGAGATCGGCCAGTCGCTGCGGGAGATGTCGACGGAGAAGCCCGCCACTCCCGACGAAATTCCCGACGCCACCCGGCCCGCCAACGTGAGCTCCCGCTCCGATCCTCCCGAGCCGCCGACGTGAGCCTTCCCGGTACTTCGGATCCTCGGTACTTCGGCTCGTATTTGCGAGACACTCTTCGGTCACCCCCGAACGAATCACGGGTGGACCACAGACCTCGCGCGGCCCAAAGAGACACGTTTTCGTTTAACCGCAACGCCAACGGCGTGCGCGAGAGTTGAAGCAAACCGCCACTTCCGCGCACGCCGCTGGCGTTGCGGCTAAACGTCTCAGGTTGGGCTGTGCGAGGCATAACCCGCGACTCGCCCGCAAGTTGAAGTGAATCCAGATTCGCATCCGAAGCTGACTGGACAGTCATCCGATCGGCTGCAATACTACCTCCCCTTCGGCACGGCCAGCGCTTGAACGTCGTTCTCTCGACGATCGAAAAAGGTTGGACGTGCGGCAGGCGTTAGGGCGTATAGCTCAGTTGGCTAGAGCGCAGCTCTGATAAAGCTGAGGTCCATGGTTCGAATCCATGTACGCCCACTTTCGAGCCGCCGATCCCCCTCGGCGGCTCACTGATTTTCAGGTCACCCGGACGTAGGACAGGTTTCCAACCTGTCAGTTCAATCTGACCGAGTTGCCCGCACCGGGGACGTAGCTCAATTGGGAGAGCGCTGGCTTTGCAAGCCTGAGGTTACGGGTTCGATCCCCGTCGTCTCCATTCGAAAAGCCTTGTTCGCAAACCCTGTGAATGAGGCTTTTTCGCTTGGATTCTTGGGGTTTTCGCTCTTTACTCGGCGCGGCGTTCTTTCATCGCCATCGGCCGGTGAGATGACAGCCAACGACACAGTTTGGTACTCACGGTGGTACAAGCCCCAAAGAATTGCCGACTTCCGGTGTGTCTGGAACGAATTGGAGCCACCGCACCTTGCATGTCGCTGAGTTCGCAAGAACTCAGCCCGACTCACGATCACGAACTGAGTTCTTGCGAACTCAGCTACGGCCCCATGAATAATCCGGGTGAAGTCGATCCGCAGGCATTGCTGGACGACGAGCAAGCCCGCGAAAGATACGAAACGGCGGTTCGAGACGCCGTGCGCCACGAATCGGGCAGGGAAGTCTTGAGTGACGCGGTGCTCGGGCAGTTCAGTTTTCAAAAGCTCGCGATGTCTGACGACTACGGACGGCACGCGACCGAGATCGCCGAGCATGAACACTGTCGTCGGATTGCGGGTGATGATTCGACTCCGCCGCCGTTTGCCGTGGCGATTCCATCGCCCGCGAGATTCGACGCGGAGGTCCATCCCACGAAGCTGCATACCATTCTGCCCTGCGATTCCAGCCAACTCGAAGCGATTCTCGCGATCAAGTCGGGAGCCAGTCTT
>JANMLE010000729.1:0-4245 GCA_031372385.1 Planctomycetota bacterium
CCGTACACGATCCGGGTGATCTCGGACATCATGGAATCGAACGGCAGCAGTTCGATGGCCTCGGTCTGCAGCGCCACGCTGGCCCTGATGGACGCGGGCGTTCCGATCACCCAACCGGTCGCGGGCATTTCGATCGGCCTCGTCAAGGAGCAGGATCAGTACGAACTGCTGACCGACATCATGGGCGACGAAGATCACTTCGGCGACATGGACTTCAAGGTCGCCGGAACCCAGAAGGGTGTCACCGGCATTCAGTTGGACCTGAAGATCGCCGGCATCAACGAAGAGATCATTCGCAAGACGCTCGAACACGCCCGCAAGGCGCGCATCGAACTGCTGAAGACGATGCTGACCGGCATCCGTCGTCCGCGCGCCGAGATCTCGCCGAACGCACCGCGCCTGCTGCGGACGAAGATCGACCCCTCCAAGATCGGTCTGCTGATCGGTCCCGGCGGCAAGACGATCCGGGCCATCCAAGAGGAGACCGGCGCGACGATCGACATTGCCGACGACGGAACGGTGATGATCTCCTGCGGACAGAGCGAGGGTGCCGAAGACGCGCTGGCCCGCGTCGAAGCGATGACCGAAGAAATCAAGGTCGGTCGCGTCTACAACGGCACGGTCAGCTCGATCAAGGACTTCGGCGCGTTCATCGAGATCGCACCGGGCAAGGACGGTCTCTGCCATGTCAGCGAACTCGACACCGGCTTCGTCAAGTCGGTGGGGGACATCTGCCGGGTCGGCGACAAAATCCAGGTGAAGGTCATCGCGATCGACGACCAGAACCGCGTCAAGCTGTCCCGCAAGGCCGTCATGCTCGAACAGACGCAACAGCCTGAAGGTGAACAGCCCGTCAACGAGTAGTCGCCCTCCGCGACGATGCAGCGATGCGGAGCGTCGCACCAGACAGGTGGTTCTCTCCAGACAGGTGAACAAACAGTCAGCCCGGCATCCAAGAAGCCGGGCTGTTTTTGCAGGTGCCGGTGGCTTGCCGAGAACATCATGACCGACGATTCCGCGATCCCCGAGAGCAGCCTCGCCGACGATCATCAGCGGCTGCGGATTCAATACGCCGAGATCGCCACGCTCGCCGGCGGCCTGGCGCACGAGATCCGCAATCCACTCTCCACGATCGGCTTGAACCTCGATCTGCTCACCGAGGAATTGGGGGAATGCGACTCGCCGCGCGACCGCCGGATTCTGAACAAGCTGACGATGGTCAAGCGGCAGTGCCAGCAACTGAATCGGATCCTGGACGACTTCCTGCAGTTCGCCCGGGTCGGCACGCTCACGCTCAATCCGGCGGACCTCAACCAGACCGTGCTTGAGTTCATCGAGTTCTACGCCCCCCTGGCCGCGGAGCAGGGCATCGACATCAGCCCGCATCTGGCGGCGAATCTGCCGCCTGTGAAACTGGATGTCGATTTGTGGCGGCAAGTCCTGATGAACCTGTCGCGGAATGCGCAGCAGGCGATGCCGAATGGCGGCGTCCTGGAACTGCAAACCTACCAGCGCGACGGTCGCGTCGTACTGGACATCATCGACAACGGCGGGGGAATGAAACCCGAGACGCAGGCCCGGATGTTTGACGCATTCTATTCGACCAAGCGGGATGGCAGCGGCCTGGGACTGCCCACGGTTCGCAAGATCGTCGAAGCCCACGGTGGAACGATTTCGTGCGAAAGCGAAATCGGGCGCGGAACCCGATTCGGCATCGCGCTGCCTGGCATGGCTTGATCCCCATCGCGACCGAGACGGCCTGTTGACGAACCCCATGAAATGCGATTTGGCGAGCGGTGGGTGAATGTTGACCGACCTACCAGCACGCAGCGCATGCGAGTGTGTCCGAAGTCTCACTCACTCGCTTGCTCTGCGTGCTTGTATCCCCGGTGAAATGCATCCCGCACAACCGCTGCACACTCCACCGCGTCACCCGCGCGGCTATAATCCGGCAGACGTTGGCACTGGCGAATCCCGCCTGGAATGTGCCGCCTGACTTGTGATGGAATTCGACGCATGACAACCGCCACTGATCGACTGGTCGAACGCACCGCACCCGTTTCATTGCGGCAGGGGATCTCCTGTGGAGTGTCGTTCGCCTTGGTGTCTCTTGGTTTGATGGGCATTTCGGCGTCGCCGGTGTACGGAGTCGATGACGATGCCGACGCGAAGAAAACGCCCCTCGGACAGTTCGTCACGGTCGGCAGCCCGGTGGATGACTTGGTGTTTGCCAGGGTCAACAACGCGGCGATCAAGCTCCAGAACCTGTCCATCAAGGAGAAGCGTCCGGCCTATCTGGTGTTGCAGATCGAGCCCGGCACCAGTCAGTTTCATCATGTGCAGGGGTTGGCGAAGTTCCTGACGTCGGCGCAGGTCGCGAACGTGACCACGGTGGCGTGGGTGCCGGAAACAGTCACGGGACCGAATGTGCTGGTGGCCCTGGCGTGCCGGCAAATCGTGATGCATCCCGACGCGGAACTCGGCGACATCGGCCGCGGCAAGCCGCTCGATCCCGACGACCGGCAGGGAGTCTTGGCGATCGCCCAGAAGCGTCACAACTCCCGGGTCAACCCGGCCCTGGCGCGGGGCATGATGGACCAGGAGGAACAGCTCTGGAAGGTCCGGGTGAATTCGACGGAGGCGGGCAAGGAGGAACTCGAATCGCGGGTCGTGACGAAGGATGACTTGGAAACCCTGCGCAAATTGAATGTCGCGATTGAAGGAACTGAAGTCATCAAGGAAGCCGGCTCGCTGGGAACGTTCCGCGGCGAGACCGCGCGCAGATTGGACATCCTGGTTGTTCAGACGGCGAACTCCCGCAGCGCGGTCGGCGACTTGTATTCACTGCCGCGCGAGGCGCTCCGCGAACAGGCCGCCGAGAACGAGGCCCGCAGGGTCAAGTTGATTAAGGTCGACGGCATCATCGACAGGCTGCAGGAATCTTTCCTGATGCGGCAGATCGACCGCGCCGTGGGGAGTGGCGCACAGGTGATCGTCTTTCAAATCGACTCGCCTGACGGGCACATGGATGCCGGCCTTCGTTTGGCCCGACGAATCGCCACGTTGGAGGAACACAAGATCCGCACGGTCGCTTATGTGCCGACGGAGGCCCTCAGCGGTGCGGCGGCCATCTCGCTCGGCTGTGACGAAATCATCATGCATCCCACCGCGAGGATCGGAGAAATCAAACCGGACCAGCATCGCCCCGGCCGGCCTTTCGACCGCGCGCAGGAAGAGATTCTGAACCCGGTATTGGTGGATCTCGCTGATCTGGCCGTGAAGAAGCATCGCCCCCCCGCGTTGTACACGGCGATGGCCGATCGCACGTCACACGTCTTCCAAGTGACGCATCGGGACAACGGGCGCATCTGGTACATGAACGACAATGAACTCAAGACGGCTGGCGAGGAATGGATCGTCGGAATTCAATTGCCCGAGACCAATGGGGACAGTCTGCTCACGGTCAACGGCGAGCGGGCCCACGAATTGAAGCTGGCCGAACCTCCCGTCGCCAATTTCAGCGAACTGAAGGGACGCATCGGTCTGCCGCTCTCCGCCGAATTGAGGCCGATTCAAAAGACCTGGGTCGATGCCCTCGTCTTTCGGTTGAATTCCCCCGTCGTCACCGTGCTGTTGCTGATGCTGGGCGTGGTGCTGATCTACGTCGAGCTGCAATTCATGACGGGAATCCTGGGGATTCTGTCGGTCCTCTGCTTCTCGCTGTTCTTCTGGAGCCGGTTCCTCGGTGGAACCGCGGGCTGGCTGGAGGTCGTGTTGTTTGTCCTCGGTCTGGGCTGTTTGGCTCTGGAGATCTTCGTGGTTCCGGGATTCGGCGTGTTCGGGGTGTCGGGCATCCTCATGATCCTGGCCTCACTGGTGATGGCGGGGCATTCTTGGACGACTGACATCACGTCCAACGTCGAGGGACTGGCCGTGCAGACGGGATGGGTGCTGCTCTCGTTTGGGCTGGTCGGTGTCTTCGGCATCGCCCTCGCCAGATACCTGCCGCAACTCCCGATGTTCGAGGCGGTGATCCTCGGCCCGCCCGGCAGTTCGACGGAAGCCGAGCCTCGATTGCGTCTGAGTACGAACACGGGACGTGGCGACCTTCCGCTCGGCGACGCAATGTTGATCGGACAGCAGGGCGTATCGATGACAATGCTGCGCCCCGCGGGGAAGGCCCGGCTGAACGACCGCGTTGTCGATGTGGTCAGCGAAGGCCCGTTCGTCGCGGCCAACGCCGCC
>JANMLE010000772.1:0-5046 GCA_031372385.1 Planctomycetota bacterium
CTGACGCGGTGCGTCCCACGGCGGAATGGGCCCAGAGGCGAAGCAAGCCAAGCAACGGACACGCTATCCAACACAGGAACGGACGGATGAAACAAGTCTTGAGCATCGGACAGTGCGGCTTCGATCACGGGTCGATCTCCCAATATCTGCAGGGTCAGTTTGATGTGGAAGTTCACCCGGCCGCCACGGCGGATGAGGCTGTGGGGCAGTTGCGCCTGCGCCCCTTTGACCTGGTCCTGGTCAACCGCCAATTCGATGCGGATGGCAGCGAAGGGATTGAATTCATCGAACGTCTCAAGGCCGATCCGGAATTGGCCGCGGTTCCGGTCATGTTGGTCACGAACTTTCGCGAGTACGCCGAGCAGGCCGTGGCCATCGGAGCCCTGCCCGGATTCGGAAAAGCGGAACTCGGTTCACCGGAACTGGTCTCGCACCTGCGACCGTATCTCCAGGCGGACTGACCGCGTCAGCGCGCGAACCCGGCGGTCGGCGTCGGTCGGCGAAGGCTGACCTCACATGAAGAGCTCCGGGCGGCGCATTGAATCGTCACTGTGCCGCCGCATTGCGCGCGGCGGACTCTCGCTGCTGTCGGCGTTGTTCGCAGAAGGTCACGGCGCGCTGCCACATCGCCGCCAGTTGTGGGCGTCCGAGGGCGCGGCAGACTTCAACCAACTCCTGCCGCGGGGCGACGGCATCCGGTTCGGCGCTCGCCTTCAAATTCAACGCGACGAGCCGGTCCTGCAGGCTTCGATACCGCAAGTACTCTTGCTGTTCCCGATCGTGCTCCTCGGCCAACCCGCGAATCCCCAGCAGTTGGACGAACTGGTAACGGCGTTCGACGTCATGCGGCTCGGCAGCCAGAATGCGTCGCAGCACCGCAATCGCCTCATCGGTTTTCCCCTGGTCCTCCAGCAGCCTGGCCTTCACGCGCAACGACGGCACATTGTCAGGTTCGAGCGTCAAGACTTCATCGACCAACTCGGTGGCCCGCGCCTTGTCGCCCAACGACCAATGGCATTCCGCCAGCAACGCCGATCGCTCGGCCGACACGACATCGGCCTCAAGAACATCAATGGCGGCCTGGTATTCGCGGACGCGGATCAGAGTTCTGGCGAGTTCCCGGCGGATGTCGCTTGCCATCGGAGCGGGCGGCCCCTTCTCCAAGGCCAGGCGCAATTGCTTGATCGCTTCCTGAAAGTTCTCGGCATCCGCGTTGATGAGACCGGCCAGATGGTGCGGCCGGTAGTCGAGCGGTGCCAGCCTTTGGACGTGGGCCACCGCATTCAGGGCCAGTCCGTTCGAACCCAGGTCGTAGTACATCACCGCCAGCAGGCGATGAGCTTCCACTTCATCGGGGAATTCCGCCGCGACCGTCGTCAGCGCCACTTCCGCCTGTTGCAGATCCCCCACGCGAAACAGACTCTCTCCCACCAGCTTGAGAACGTGGCGGCGGAGAGGACCGGTGGCCAGCCGCTGAGGCAGTTGACGCAGCACCTCCTCGTGGCGGCCACGCCGAGCCAGCCAGGCGCACTGCAGGACCGTTGCCTCGTCAGTCCGCCCCGAGGCACTCAGGGTCCGCTCGATCCGAGCGACGCCGTCCGCATCAGCAATTTCGACACTCTTCAAGCCTTCCGCCAACGTGACCAGCGGCTGACTCCGGCCGACGATCAGCCAAGCCCCCGCACCGATCGCCAAGAGAAGACCGGCCGTCAGCAGCGGAAGAATCAGTCGGGTGGGGATTCGGCCAGCATTCATGCGATCTCTTCAACAATGGAATGTCACGGCGTTCCAAACCGTCGCAATCCAAAACAGTACTGGGCAACACCGGGGGCTTCAATCACGGTGATGACTGAAACAATCGCGGCAGAAACACGCCGGGGATTCCCGCATCTTTTTGAAACTTCAGACAAACCTCAGATATCGCTTGCATTCCCGCAAGAACGGCGGAAGAATCTCAAACGCATTCTGGATGTCGATGGAATCTGCGGTCAACGCGTGATCTCTCGGTCGACCGGCGGTGCTTCTCGATTCCCGTCTTGCGTGTCTGTTTCGGATGCTGATTCCAGCAACCATGTTTTCCGTAGTCCCCGTCGATTGTGATTGGGATTGCGCCGTTTCACATCGTCCTTTTTTTCGGGAGGGCAAAGTCATGCTGAAGATTCGTGGCAAATTCCGTGGTTTCACACTGATTGAATTGCTGGTGGTCATTGCGATCATCGCGGTTCTGATCGCCCTGTTGCTGCCGGCCGTGCAACAGGCCCGTGAGGCGGCCCGGCGCACCCAGTGCAAGAACAACCTGAAGCAGTTCGGGTTGGCCATGCATAACTATCACGACACGATGAACATCTTCCCCTGTACCATCAACACCGGTAACTTTGGCGCTCCCAACGGGGTCGGAGCAATGGTCCATCTGCTGCCGTACATCGATCAGGCCCCGCTCTACAACACCATCTCATTCGTCTCGACAGGTGGGTGGCAGACTCCGCTGAACAGCACGGCACCGGCAGGCAAGAGTTACTACGAGATGACGCCCCCCGGGTTCCGTTGTCCCAGCGACACGTCGGCGCAGTACTACCCAGGCACGAACGGGATTCAAGGCAACTGGGCGACCGCCAGTTATGGTCTGTCCGGCGGAGCACAGCGTGAATCCGGAAACGGCTGTGGTTCCTATGGCGGTAACGCGTTCGGTACGGGGCCGGCGGATCACAGCGACAGCCGAGATGCAAGTCAAATCTCCGGGATGTTTAGTCGCTATGGGTACTCTCCCAGAATTCGCGACGTCACGGACGGCACGACGAACACCATCCTAATGGGTGAGTGCCGATCGGAGTGCAGCGACCACCAACGGCATGGTTGGGCCAACGTCAACTCCAACTGGCTCTTTACGACAGCCCCCATCAATTTTGAAACGTGCCTTGGCGGCAGCGGTTGCAATTCCAACTCGAACTGGCAGACGTCCCAGGGATTCAAATCGCGCCATGTGGGTGGTGCGCACATCCTGCTGTGCGATGGTTCGGTCCGCTTTATCAGCCAAAACATCGATTACAACAACTACCAGCGGTTGGGTGATCGTCGTGATGGCCAGATCGTCACCGACTTCTAGTCTCGGCCACGGGAAGTCTTGCAGAGCAATGAAACACGCCGCTCGGCAAGATCGACATTCAGGACATTTCCCGGGGGGTTCGCGGGGCCGACAACTTGGTCTGCCCCGCACTTTCCGTCGCCAAAAGTCCGCAGCAACACAGTCCCCGGTTCGCGACGTCTGGGCCGATCCCGATCACCGTGATGGCCGCCTTTTGTTTTCGTCACCCGACAACTCCACTCCATCAAAGGTCAAGCTGCCATGCCGTTCTTGAATGGCCGTCTGTGTTCGTTGGTTCTCGTTGCGTTGGTTGCCGTCGGCTGCGGCGGCGGTGCGTCGGACAAGCCCAAAGTGGCGGCCGTTTCCGGAACCGTCACCTACAAGGGACAGCCTGTGGAAGGAGCCGACGTTTCGTTTTGGAAGGAGGGAGCCCCACGCGCTGCGACGGGGAAAACCGACGCGAAAGGGAACTTTCAATTGACGACGTTTGACCCGAATGACGGCGCGATCATTGGCAACCACACGGTGACTGTCGTCAAAGTCGCAGCGGCAGCCACCATGAACGCCGCAGACATGGCGAGCGGAACGACGAAAGCCCCGGAAGTGAAAGATCCGTTGCCCGCCAAGTATGCGGACGCCAAGACCTCGCCACTGAAGTCCGAAGTCAAGGCCGGTCCGAATTCACCCAAACTGGAACTCGTCGACTGATGCGTTCGCGGTCGCCGCGATGCGATCCGACATTCAAAGCTGACAAGTGTCCCGGACGCGCCAAACGCCCGGGACACTTTGTTTATCGGGCGCTTCGCAATTCCGGTTGATGCGGGCCGATGGACAAATCGGAACTGGGGACAGATGGAAACCGGTTGCCACGTTGGCGGATCGTCCTCAGCCTCGCCGCCCCTGTTCGGAAAGACGTTCAGTCGTCTTTCGCCTTGGGGGCACGGTCTTCAGCGCGAGGGAGTCCCACCGGCGGCTTTCGCGGAAGAGTCGCGTCGAGTTCCATTGTCTGCCCCCGCTTGACGGTCTTGTTATCGATCTCGCCACCCGTCGCGAGAAAGAACCAGTCATTGTCGATCCCTGCGTCGATGTTTGTCACGGGGTTCGCATCGGCGGTGAACCTGGCCTTGGTGATCGCCTGCCACTGGCCACCCGCGGCCTCCAGCCAAGTCTGACCGAAGCGGGCGCGGCGCGTCTTGGTGGTCGAAACCTTGTCGCGTTTGAAGTCCTCCACGAACGAGTAGCAGCCGTTCAGCAGCGTGCCGCCCGTCGGGGTGGAAAACGTGACCAGATGCTTCCACTCGTTCTTTTCGGGGTGGAAGAAATAGCCTGAGTACTCACTGCGCTTGTCGACTGCCCTGGCCGTCACTAGGAACCGGTACGTCTGACCGACCTTCCAGTCGTAGTCGAAGAAGGACTGCCCGCCGGTTCCCTCCCCGCCAAACCGGCCGACCCGCACTCCGTCTCCCTGGTGGAGCAGCTTCACACGCTGCTCTTCCTTGACCGATTTCGGATCATCTTGGTTGCCGGGATCCCACACCGAGAACAGGATCAGCTTCTTGCCGTTGCCCAGTTCCTGCATGCCGAAGTAACCCTTGCTCCAGCCGCAGACCATGAAGTACGTGCCGGGCGCGGATTGTTCGACGGTGACTTCGTTGTGGAACGACACCCCCACCGGTGCCGGATAACCTAGATGCACCGACCGGCAGGCGATCCCCTTGAGCTTCTCGTCAGCCCGGGCACAGACTGCACTTGCCAGCAGCAGGGCCACACCACAGCACAACACGGTTCGGGGCATGGATCGCATTTGTGTCTCGCGTTCGTTCATGGCAGCAGAGTGAGATGGTCTGCTCCCTCACGCGGGCGTGAGAGAGACGTTTGTCCGAGCCGCGCCCGTCAGGAAGCGGGATTCACAGACCGCATACTGTCGGGCGCGGCTCGGACGGCAAATGAAGCATTCATTGCTG
>JANMLE010000786.1:0-3809 GCA_031372385.1 Planctomycetota bacterium
CCCAAAGTCTTCAATCGTCAACAATGACCGGAAGGGAAGTCCGCGGGCCGCGAAGTTGGCCGCGCCCCCCTCCTTGCGATCCACAATCCCCACGACACAGACAACCTTGCAGCCGAACGCCACGATCCGGTCGACCGCTTCGAGGGCGCTCCCACCGGTGGTGACGACGTCGTCGATCACGACAACGCTGGCACCGGGAGTGACGGGGCCTTCCACGTACCGCTGCGTGCCGTGCCCCTTCGGTTCCTTGCGGACGAGGAACCCGTCCAGCGACACGTTGCGTTCCGCCGCCGCGACCAGCACCCCGCCGACGATCGGATCCGCACCGATCGTCATGCCGCCAATGGCGTCGAACGGGACGTCGGCCAGCAGGTCGAGCAGCCCGAGACTGACCAACCGCAGACCGGCGGAATGGAGCGAGATCTGTTTTCCATCAAGGTAATACGTCGACTTCTTGCCCGAGGCGAGCGTGAAGTCGCCGAACTTGAGAGCCCGTTGGTGAAACAGCCGGATCAATTCCTGGCGGTCGAACATGAAGCACATCCCTTTGGCAGTCTGTTGAAACAGCCGTGACCCAGGCGGTGAGGCGGGTGAAAACGTCGGGCCGCATCTTACTGTCCGACCAGCGCGGGAAAAAGCGAGCATCTGTCGCGAAAGAAGTGCCGTCACCTGCTCTTGCTCCGGCGACGACGTGGCCTCTAAGATGCGGTCGACGAATTTGGGATTCCCACGTCCGCCCCTTCGCGATCGGAAACAGGGATGTTTCGCCGAATCTGCCCCTCACAACTTGTCCAACAATCTCCCGATCGCATCTGCGTCATCAAGCCGAGCGCTCTCGGCGACGTGGTGCAGACGTTGCCGTTGCTGCCGGTGCTGAAGTCGCGGTTTCCGCGGGCGGCCATCACTTGGGTGGTCAATCGCGAACTGGGGGATCTGGTGGCCGGCCATCCGTGCGTCGACGAGGTGCTGTTATTCGATCGCCGCGGCGGCTGGCGCGATTGGAAACGTCTGTTGTCCGCATTGGCTTCGCACCGGTTTGATATGGTCTTCGACCTGCAGGGGCTGTTGCGCACGGGAGTGATGACTCTGGCGACACGCGCGCCGATTCGCGTTGGATTGCAGACGGCGCGTGAAGGATCTTCGCTCACCACGAACTGTGTGATTCCCGATTCGGGACGGAATGTTCCGGCGCACGCGCGGCTCTGGCGCGTGGCCGAGATTCTCGGGATGGGTGATGTTCCCAAACAGACGCGGATCGTCGTCTCCGATGCGGACCGGGACTGGGCGGATGCGATCGTCCGGAGCCTGCCGCGTCCCGTGATTGCCGTCCATCCCGGTGCAGGCTGGGAAACAAAACGCTGGCCGGTGGAAAAGTTCGCATCGCTGCTGGACCACGGCACGCGGGCTTGGCACGGTTCCACCATCATTCTGGGGAGCGGGGCCGAACGACCGGATGCCGAGCGATTGCAGCAACTGCTCGAAGACCGATCGGGTTCTTCAGTCAGCGCTTCCGGTGGTGCCACTCCAGCGCGACTGCTGAACCTTGCGGGCCGGACCACGCTGAAGCAACTGGCCTCGCTGTTGGCGCGAGTCGATGTTGTGGTCAGCAATGACTCGGGACCAATGCATCTCGCGGCCGGTTTGGGAACCCCGACACTGGGGCTGTTCACGTGTACGTCGGCGACCCGTTCAGGACCGGCCGGCATCCAACACGAGTTGGTGTCGACAACGGTTTCGTGTGCGGCCAGCTACTGCAAGAAATGCCCGCATCACGGTGCAGCCCATCTGGCGTGCCTGTCGGAATTGGACGTCGACCGGGTCTGGCACGCGCTGCAACGATTGGTCGCCAAGATTGATGTCGTGCGCGACGCACGTGTGGCGTAGCCCGGTCTCAGCGCATCCGAGAGTTTGCCGGGATATCTCCGTATACCTCAGGCGGCCCTGATTGAGTCGTTTAACCCTGAGCCAACGGCGAAGGTGTCGGGTGCCAGCGCCCTGAGACGTTTGCCAACAGCACCAGCGAAGATGGACGCCTCTTCCCGCCCCACCTTCGCCGTTGGCTCAGGGTTAAACGACTCAAATGTCTCGCTCTCCCCCGCGTGAGGGCTATTTGTCTTTCTGTCTCTCTCTTTCTGTCTCCCTGATTTGCCGGTCCAGGAAGACGGAGAGAGGCAGAAAGATCGTTGAGTCTCAGCGGCCACTCGCGGACGTAACAATCGGACTGCTCTTCAACTCCCACGCCGATGGTGGTTGGCGACTCAGACGGTCTTCCAATATCCGCCCCGGTCGTGATCGAACTGGATTTCCCCGCCGCGCACGGTCTCATCGATCCAGCCGTTGTTGAACACTGTCCGACCGAGCACCCAGGTGCGAACCGGCCAGCCGGTCAGCGTGGTGCCGTCCCACGGGCTCCACCGGCACTTGGTTTCCTGTTCCGCATTGCGAATCGTTTGGACGCGGTTCAAGTCCACCAACACCAGATCCGCGTCATAGCCGGGAGTGATCCGTCCCTTGCCGACCAGATCCCAGACCCGCGCCGGGGCATCGCACATCCAATGCACCACCTGCTCCAGGGTGCAGAGGCCGCGATGGACGCTGTCGAGCATCAGCGCCAGCGAGTTTTCCACCGCGGGCAATCCCGAGGGAGACTTCGGATACGGCTGCCGCTTCTCGTCCAGTGTGTGTGGAGCGTGATCGGTCGCCACGACCTGCAACCGTCCGTCACGCAGTGCCTCCCACAGCGCCGTATTGTCCGCGGCGGTCTTGATTGAGGGGTTCATCTGGACGAGTGAACCGAGACGCGGGTAGTCATCGACGTTGAAGAACAGGTGATGCGGACAGGCTTCGCCGGTGATCAACCCGCGCGGGTCGCGGAGCAATTCCGTCTCGGCACCCGTCGACACATGGACCACGTGAAACCGGTGCTGGTGCCGGAACGCCAGATCCATTGCCCGGCGGACTGCGATCACCGCCGCCCGCTCGTCGCGAATGCGGGAATGGTCGGCATGCGACGATCCGCCCTGCAATGCATCGCGGTTGGCGCGGACGGTCGATTCGTCTTCGCAGTGGGCACAAATGGGCAGCGTCGTTTCGGCAAAGATCTGCTCCAAGTCCGACTGATTGTCGACGAGCAAGTCGCCCGTGCTGGAGCCGATGAAGATCTTGATGCCGGGGGTTCGCCGGGCCCGCGACAACTCGTCGACGTTGGCCGGGGTCGCACCGATGTAAAAGCCGTAATTGACCAGGCATTTCGTCGAGGCCAGTTCCAGCTTCTCAGCCAGCCGCTGGCAGGTCGTCGTGGTGGGATTGGTGTTCGGCATTTCCAAGAACGATGTCACGCCTCCCTTGGCGCAGGCCCGCGTGGCGGTGTGCAGGTCTTCCTTGTGCGTCAGACCGGGTTCGCGAAAGTGAACATGCTCGTCGATCACGCCCGGCAGCAGGTGCATTCCGTCGGCGCGAACCACTTCGTCGACCGTCGCAGTCGACGGTGGGTCGAGATCGAGAATCTTGGAATCTTCGATCAGAACGTTCATTCGCGCCGGGCCGCCGGGAAGAACGCATGTGGCTCCGGAAATCAGCGTACGCATGGAGTCTCCATCGGATCGGCGGGTGTTTCGGTTGAGAAGGGTGGGGAGCGGTGAACTTCCGCGCCGGCCCACTTTAATCAAATCGGCGAATGAAAACAGGGGGCCGAACGATGGCCGAAACGCGCGCGGCCGACCCAACGTCAGCCGATACCGGCCATTGGCCACCACAAACGAAAACGGGCACCGCGATGTTTTCGCGATGCCCGCCCAGCCTTCGTTTCG
>JANMLE010000790.1:0-1168 GCA_031372385.1 Planctomycetota bacterium
TTTCGGCCCCGTTCGACGGAGAGTCGCCATCGTCTGGGGGACAACCCGAACGTGCTGGCGGACCGCACCGCACCGATCAGGATCAATGAAGTGTGGGTGGGAGACATCACGTACATCCCGTTAGGGACGCGGACGTGTGAAGGCCGCTTTGGGTATCTCGCGCTGCTGATGGATCTGTACTCGCGGCGAATCGTGGGTTGGTCTTACCAAGACTCGATGGGGGAAGATCTGGTGCTCGCGGCGCTGCGGCGGGCCATTCGCGATCGACAGCCAGGCGGTGGGTTGATTCATCACACGGATCGTGGCGGCCAGTATGCGTCGCGGGAGTATCGCGGCGTGCTGCGACGATCGGGGATGGTGCAGAGCATGAGCGCGGCAGGGAACTGTTACGACAACGCGTTCATGGAGTCGTGAGGTGCTTCAGTTTGCGCGGACAGTCCAAGTGCTTATTTTTGGACGGGTTGTTGGCGTTCGAACTCGATCGGGCTCACGTACCCGAGCGAGGAGCGTAACCGCTCTCCATTGTAGTGACCTCCTTTCAGAGGCCCGTCAGCATGACCGAAATGTGTGACCCATGTCCCCGGTCTATACAGAAGCAAGCCGGGCCACCCTGCGGCAGCTTTGGGCCGCCAGTGTCTTCAAGATCACGGGCGAGCGAAGCCCCACGCCAGTGGCATCCGTGCGACAGCTCGTACCAACTGATCTTCTCGATTTGTCAGGGTTGAAGTACAAGCGGTGCCATTGGAATTCGCTCGCGCGTCTGTGGCCGGTTGTCTCTTCGGTGCGGCTGGAATTGCGGCGAATTTGGCAGGCACATCACACGTCTTTGCCCCCTCACGATGGCTCGTCACTCAAATACAATCCGGTGCTTCTGCCTGGTGGTGTTCTGTCTCGCGGGTTGCGCGATGGAACGCCAGCATGTGTCTTTGGTGCTGCCGCCATCGGCTCGATTGGTGGAAGTCGGGACGGCCGGAGATTTCTCCCTGCGCGATCGAGGTGATCGCGTCCTGCCGGTCGGGACGAAGGTTGCGCCTCGCAACGTGCTGGTCCTTTCGGGTGGTGGTGCCAACGGTGCGTATACGGCCGGAGTCTTGAACGGCTGGACGGCCAGTGGAACTCGGCCCCAGTTCGATGTGGTCACGGGAATCAGCACCGGCGTCATCGGCAA
>JANMLE010000664.1:0-2755 GCA_031372385.1 Planctomycetota bacterium
CTCATCTGCAATCGTCCGGCCAGTTCGTACGCGGCGATCCGCGCTTCCAACAACGAGTCCGCGCGGGACTCGGCATGCACCGTATTCAGCAGGCGCAGGAAGTCGCGTCCGTCACGCTCGCTCTCGGAGGAAGTGGCGTGATCGGGCGGTGGAAACAAATCGGCGATCGGTGGCCGCTGTGCCGACGTCTCGATCACCGTCCCCTGATGGACGGCCGGCAGAAAGCCCGCCGCCCAATTGGCCAGTCCGCCGGGTGGAAGTCCGCGCGGGTCGGGCAGGACCACGAACGCGGGCAGATTGTCGTTCTCACTCCCCAGTCCGTAAGTGACCCACGCTCCCATGCTGGGAAAGCCGGGACGGATGAACCCGCTGTTCGCCATGAACATCGCCGGCCCATGCAGAGCCGACTTGCTTTGCATCGAGTGGATGAACGCCATGTCATCGACGTGACCGGCCAACCGCGGAAACAGATCGCTCAACCAGCGTCCCGACTGGCCATGCTGACGAAACGGCCAAAAGCTCTTGGAAAAGTTCCCGGCGATCCCCGCAAAGGTTTGCTTGCCCAACTCCGGATCAAACGGCTTGCCATGCTGCCGTTCGAGTTCTGGCTTGTAGTCCCACGTGTCGACATGACTGAGTCCCCCCGGACAGAAGATCTGAATGACGCTGGAGGCCCGCGCCGCAAAGTGGGCCGGCTTGCCGGCGAGCGGAGTCTTCAACGTCGCGGACTCGCCGGCCAACAGCCCGTCGCCGTTCAGCAGGGCCGCCAGCGCCACGCCCCCCAGCCCACCACCAGCCTCCCACAGGAATTCACGGCGCGATTGCGGTGCGGGGTGCGTCAACTGATTCATGATTGCCCCGATAGTGGTCGAACAACTTTCATTTGCCCCGTAGCACGGACGCCTCGTCCGTGCGGAGCCGCCGATATCGATGGACGCACGGACGAGGCGTCCGTGCTACAGCAACCCGGCAAATTAAAGTTATTCGACCAATAGCACGTTCGGTCCACGGACTCCACGCACCCTACCGCGACAGCTTGTTTGACTGCAACCATCACTGCTGGACCGCGCGGCCACCGTTGTCGACCGGATCGTCGGATCACCCGGAGAATGCGACTGGCAGTCCGCCTCGCGGGTGAATCAGCGTCCCAACACTCGGCGCGCGAGTCTCGCACCGGGGTGGAGGTTCAGTCCGTAGGCCACGATTCGTCCCTGTCCCGGCTGCGGGACGGCCCTGATTTCTGCGCGCGACGGAATGATTCTGAAACTCTCGGCGGCGGGTGCTGTCGGTGCGTTGACCGGTGCCGGCGGTTCGGCGGCCGACGACTCACGGTGAGAAACAGACACGAACGTCACGACGACAGCAGACAGCACGGCGGTTCGCAGTTTCACAGTTGGACTCCTCATTGATGACCAGCGAGACAAGTTCACAGACACGGCGGTTGATTGGAAACAGGCCTGACACCGATTGAAAGTCGATAATTCGATGCTGTCGATTCCGGGAACCAATCGCGTCCAGTGAAAACGATTTCGCGACTTCTGCCGATTCTTCCACGACCTGGTGGGTCTGTTCGGCGCGGGTCTCCTGACCCCGCCGAAACGGCTGACCGAAGGTCTCCTCTTCTGTCTTCAACACGAATGGCGGAGACCCAAATAAACGCTGCCGGGCGCGGCGGGGCAGGCGGAACATTCGGCCGGTTGATATCATCCACCTCCCTTGATGCCGCATCCGAGACGCCGGGAAACCACCGCATGTCCTCAGAACTCATTTCGTATGACCCGTACGCCCTGCCACCGGAGGCGATTCAAGAGCCCCCCGCCACCCTGTGGGCCGCGCTGCGAAAGATCGGCCCCGGCATCATCCTCGCCGGCACGATTGTTGGATCGGGCGAGTTGATCCCGACGACCAGCCTGGGGGCTAGGTTTGGTTTCGTGTTCCTGTGGATGATCCTGTTCAGTTGCGTGATCAAGGTCTTCATTCAGATCGAAATCGGACGCTACGCCATTTCCTCGGGACGCCCGACGCTCGGGGCCATCAATGAACTCCCCGGCCCGCGGTTCGGTGCGCATTGGATGGTCTGGTGGTGGTTCTGCATGATGATCTGCAGCGTGGTGCAACTGGGAGGCATGGCCGGAACCGTTGGTCAGGCGCTAAACTTGGCGTTTCCCGCAGTCGCTTCTCAATCGGCCGCTGCGCTGACGTCGATCGCACCGTCGCTGGGGGCGATGATTTCGAGTCGGCCCGCGGTCCCGTGGGCGGTCGCCACCTGCCTGGTCACGATGGCGTTGATCTACGGCGGAGGCTATCGGCGCATTGAGTGGCTGACCACGCTGATTGTCATCGGCGTCACGCTGATCACCGTCACCGCCGCGACAGCGCTTGGCTGGACCGGGTATCCCGTCACGGGTGCGGATCTGCTGTCGGGACTCCAGTTCCAGTTCCCGCGCGAAGGGGTCGCGGAAGCGTTCGCGGTGTTTGGCGTGACCGGAGTCGGTGCCACCGAGTTGTTCTATTACCCGTACTGGTGCCTCGAAAAAGGGTATGCCCGATACGTCGGCCGCGCGGATGGAACCGACGAATGGGCCCGCCGCGCGAAAGGCTGGATTCGGGTGATGCATCTGGATGCCTGGGTCAGCATGGTGGTCTTCACCATCTCGACCGTGGCGTTCTACCTGATGGGAGCCGCCGTGCTGCACCGCCAGGGTAAGGTGCCCGCGAAGGACGAATTGATCGACACGCTGTCGCACATGTACGT
>JANMLE010000827.1:0-8554 GCA_031372385.1 Planctomycetota bacterium
AACCTCTTCCAGCACCGCAGCGCGACGCGCAGATCCATCGGATGGGGAAACTTCGGGGCCGAGCCGAAGCCGCCGTGAACCCGGTCGGCCGAACGGAGCAATGATCGCAGTCCGTTCTGCAGGATGCCGGCATTCAACGGCGACGGCGGCACGGTCGGAGCGGCGACGCTCACCACGTGGTCGGTCAATTCGTCTGCCTGCGTATTCACCGCTTCGCGCCGGTTCGTCCAGGCATCGTTCACACCCGCCAGAATCTCGCGAAAACCGGGCCGGTTCCAGCGGGCCGTCGGGGGCCAGTACGTTCCACCATAGAACGGCTTCAAATCGGGAGTCAGAAAGACAGACATCGGCCAGCCACCGCTGCCAGTCATCGCGGTGACGGCACTCATGTAGATCTGGTCGAGGTCCGGCCGTTCCTCGCGATCCACCTTGATGCAGACGTACCACTGGTTCATCAGCGCGGCGATGTCGGCGTTTTCAAAACTTTCGTGCTCCATCACGTGGCACCAGTGGCACGCGCTGTAACCGATCGACAGAAAGATCGGCCGGTCGAGTTGCCGGGCCAGTTGCAGCGCCTCCGCCCCCCACGGATGCCAGTCCACGGGATTGTTCGCGTGCTGCAACAGGTACGGACTGGTTTCATCGGCGAGACGGTTGGGCATGTTGGAGGCCGAGGGTTGAGAGTGGATCTACGAGCATTTAACGAATAGTATCCTACGCCGCCTACCGATTCGTCAAAAGCCTGCCACACGTTGAAGGCATCGTCTATACTTTTGGCCTGTCCTGAAGCGGTCCACCTCAAGACTGGCCAATGAACACTCCCGAGAATGCACGTCAACAACAGAGAATTGCTTTCTACTTCGCACTCGCCAACTTCTTGTGGCTGGCCGCGTGGGCAGGGACGGAGGCGTACCTGGATCTCACCGGCGACATTTTCAACCGACGAATGTTTGTCCTCCATCCAAATCTGACCTGTAGCGCCCCGATCGCTGCGCTGTGTTGGATCATCGCCGCGATTGTTGTTGGGAACAGCATGTGGGAATCAAAACGAGTGACGTGGTACGGTGCTGCGACATTGGTGCTGCTCGCCATTCCCGCAACACCTCTGGCGATCATTGTGGCAAGTAGTTATTGGACGTTTTTTACCAGCAACTAACGACAGTCGGCGTGCGTTCGCAAGATTGCCCATCACCTCAACGCCAAAGGAACTCGCGAATATGTCCACCACCGTCCCCACCCAATTCAAAGCCGTGCTCGATCATGACGAACTGGCCAAGCTGCCGCGTGATCTGAGTTTTCATCCGGTCAGCAATCCCTCACCCACGACACTGACCGCCGCGCAGATTGAACAGTTCAACCGCGACGGTTACGTGAAGGGGATTCGCGTCTATTCCGCCGCCGAGATCGCGGACATCCGCGGGTACTTCGACCGATTGTTGGCGCAGGTCGTCGCGGCCGGTGGAGACAGCTATTCGATCAGTTCCGCCCACCTGCGCTACGGCCGCGTCTGGGACATCGTGACCAACGCGAAGATCGTCGCCTGCGTGAAGGATCTGCTGGGCGAAAACGTCGTCGGCTGGGGCTCGCACTTCTTCTGCAAGATGCCGAAGGATGGCAAGAGCGTCGCCTGGCATCAGGATTCCAGTTACTGGCCGCTGACTCCGTCCAAGGCGGTAACAGTCTGGCTGGCGGTCGATGACGCCGACGTCGAAAACGCCTGCATGCGCTTCGTTGCCGGCTCGCATCATTTCGGCGCGATGACGTTCCGCCCCAGCGATCCGTCGGAACACAACATCCTCAACCAGACCATCGAGAACGTCGAACAATACGGCCAGTTCGTCGACGACTGCCTGAAGGCGGGCGAGATCAGTCTGCATTCAGACCTGCTGCTGCACGGGTCGGAAGCAAACATGTCCGACCGCCGCCGCTGCGGATTGACCCTGCGTTACGCCCCGGTCGATGTCCACGCGTACATGGACTGGAACCTGAAGGGCGTCTGGGTCAGCGGCAGCGACCCGCAAGGCCACTGGGCCAACCGCCCCCGGCCGAGCGACGAATAAAGGCCTATCGCTCGCTGCGGATGTCGGTCACTCGCAGATCGGGGGCACTTGGTCCTTCCAGGCGGATGATCACTCGTGACGTTCCCGGCGCGCCGAAGCTCCAGACTTCGGAGATGCCCTTCTTGGTCAACGCACGACCCGTCACGCCGGTGCCCATCACGTTGCGGGCGGCGGTGCCGCTCATGCCGATCGCGAATGTGCCGGGGATGACCGCGTCTGTCAGGCCGGCGGGACGGGGTGCTATCGCGGGATTGGACTTGATCCAAGTTCCCCCGACATTGGCATAGCCGAGTGATTTGAGTTTCTCCAGCACGTCAGCGAAGGCCGGATCGAGCTTGTTCGCTTCGGCGAGGATCGCGACCGCCTTGCGTTCGTCCTGGAGTAGCAGCAGGTGCTCGTCGGCCAGTTGCAGCAGTCCGAGCGCACCGTCCTGGCGCAGGCGGGGTTCGCGCGCCCGCAGCCATTGAGTCACCGCGAGGCGCGCCTGATCGGGTTGCTGCCGCGCCCGCAAGTCGGTCGCCAATTGCTCGATCTCGGGCCGGGTCGCGGAGGTTGCCTGCTCGATCCGCCAAGCCATCTTCATGGTGCGGTACTGTTCTGCGAGTTGCTTGTACTCGGGAGCCTGCTCGTCCAAGCGGGCGGCGATCGTGTCGCCGTTGCGTCCATCCTTGGCCGCGTCGTCCTGGATCGACTTGAGCAGAATGGAAGTGTACAGGATGCGATGCAACTGCCGCCGGACGTCGTCGGGCGAGTCGTGGTAGACCGCCAGCGGTTCGCGTTCGTAGCGACCGGCCAATTCCTCGGGAATGGCGGGCAGCGGCTGAGTGCTGCCGGGAAGATCCTCCGCCAGCTTCGCTCTGAGTTTCGGCCAGGCGTCCTTGTCGATCGACTTCGCCTTGAGCGCCGCGTTGCACAGGATGCGATCCCCCTCGTGCATCAGTTCCATGCGGCGCGAATCGGCCAGCTTGTACTGAGTCACCTTCCTGGCGAGTTGAAACCGGCCCTCGGCATCGTCGGCGGCCAGCGTCCGTGATTCGGCAGTGAGACCGTGCTCGTAGGCCAACTGAGCCTTCTTGGCCAGATCGGCGTCCTCGTAAAAGCGGCTCCGTTCGGACGCCCAGTCACCGACTTCATACCATTCGGCCGCCTTGGCGTTTCTCAGCTTCGACGTGCGAGTCCCGTACTGTTCGAGATCGGTGGGCAGTACCTGAATCCGGTCGGCTTCAAACGCAAACTTCCCGTTGTCCTTCTTCAAGCGGCCCGTGATTTCCACCGCCTTCTTGGCCTGAAGCGAACGGATCATGTCGTCGCTGGCACGAATGGAAAGTTCGCACTTCATCAGTCGCAATTGTCCGCCGCCGGCCAGCGAGACACGTCCTTCGATGCGGACGGTCGCCCCGGCGAGCTGATCCCATTCGGACTTGCGGGAATTCAAATACTCAATGGACCAGACATTCTCGGCCGCGCGCGCCGGCACAGTTGCGGCGAACTCCACGACCAGCATCAGGCTGGCGCAGACAATCCAATACCGGTTCATTTCGACGGCTCCCCCTGTTCGAGTTGACGGGCCAGCAGGTCGCGCGTCAGTTGCAGTTCGTCGGCGCGATTCTCCTCGTAGCCGAGCGCGTTGTATGTCTCCAGCGTGGTCCACAGAAACGCCGACTTGCCGTTGAGGACCAGCACGGCCTCGGGATCTTCGGCGGACGGCAGACGGATCTCGTTCATCGGCGCCGCGAAGATGACTCGTGCCGAACCGCGTTCGTATTCCCGACGGGCGGCCGTTCGGATCGCGAGCGAATCGACCTCGATGCGGAATCGCATCCCCTCCATCAACAGCGGCATGTCGAGCAGACAGGGGCGATCGGTGGCTTCGGGGTTGGCGATGACCGCATCCAGCACCAGCCACGTATCTCGGTGCCGTGACACGAACCGCGACTTCGCGCTGGCCGGATTGGCGGCGTAGTCGGCCAGCAGTTCGAACAACCCGGCGCTCGACAATCCATGTCCGGCGATCGCCTCGCGGCTGAATCGTCGGATCGTGTTCGCCTCGGGATCAGTCCGACGGAGCAGATCGACCGCGTCGCGCGCGCGGGTCAACTCGCGCGCGGCGGTCGCGAAATCACCGGCCTGCAGCGCCTTCATCCCGGCTTCATGGGCCGCCAGCACATGCGCCTTGGCCGACTCGACCCGCTGCCGTTGCCACAAGCCCCAACCGGTGACGCCCCCCATCACGACGATGAGCGCCACGATCAGTCGAAACGGAGTCAGGATGCGCGTTCGCGCCTCCAGCAGAATCCCGTCTGGTTTGACGACCGCTGGCTGTGCCGTGGCCGAAGCCGCCGGAGCGACAGGATTACGGCGGTCCGACTTCGCGGAAGGAGTCTTCTCGGGCGCGGCATCACGGCCGCGCGGAGCCACACCCGCGCGCCGGGTCTCGCCAGAACGCGGCGTTTCACGAGCGGGCCGATCCCCTTTTCCGGCCGTGGCGACCGCCTCCTGCGTCTTCGGCTTGGCGGCCACGGGGTAGGCATTGGCGGGAAGCACGAAGACCGGCCGGCCGCAATTGGGACAGGCGGGCCGCTGGGCCGCCGAGACGCGGTCACCGGCGACAAACCCGCCGCAGTCACAGCGCACATTGAAGGGCTCCGGCGCGGGGGGCGGCGGCTTGCGGAACACGTCGGTCGCTCGACTCAGCCAACTCGCCATGTTCCTGCGCCGATCGTGGTTGAAGAAGCCGCTGTGCCACCAAGGGGAAGCCCGCGCGAGGATTATGTGACACGGTCCGACAGTGGTCAATCAGCCAATTGTGTTGGGGGGACGCCGCGCGGACAGTGTCAGAGTCAGGCAGGCAGGCACGACGGCAAGCTTGGGGTCGGGTGTTCAATCCGGTTCAATCACGGTCCGAGTTCTTGCGAACTCGGCTACGACGCCGGGAATCATCCCGGCTAGAGTACGGACTGGTGAACCGTCGCCTCCTACTGCCGGAAGAATCTCCATGACCATGAAATCACACACCGTTCGTCTGACGTTCGAGCTGCCCCACCGCATGGCCTTCCTAAACATCACCGACCAGGTGCTGCAGGCCGTTCGTGACAGTGGCGTGCAGGAGGGCCTCTGCCTGGTGAACGCGATGCACATCACGTCCAGCGTGTTCATCAACGACGACGAACCGGGTCTGCACGCCGACTATGCCGAGTGGCTGGAGGAACTCGCGCCGTTCGATCCGTCCCCCACGCGGTACCAGCACAACCGCACGGGCGAGGACAACGCCGACGCCCACATGAAACGGCAGATCATGGGCCGCGAAGTCGTGGTGGCGATCACCAGGGGCACCCTCGATTTCGGCCCGTGGGAACAAATCTTCTACGGCGAATTCGACGGCCGCCGGCCAAAGCGGGTGCTGGTCAAGATCATTGGGGAATGAGCCGGTTGAAGTTGCCGCACAATCGGATCGAGATCCTCAGTTGGCACCGCAGCACTTCTTGAATTTCCTGCCGCTGCCGCAGGGGCAGGGGTCGTTGCGACCGACGCGGGGTTCGGTGTTGCGGATCGTTGCGGGGGGCTCGGCGGGGAGGCGCTGGGCGAACTCGTTGGTCGGGGAGAAGTAGAGATCGTCCTCATCGCCGAGTCCGTCGACGTCGAAGTCTTCGTCTTCCAAGTCGTCCTCGTCGAATTCATCCTCTGTCAAGTCGTCATCCCCGCGCAACGCATCGTCCTGATAGCTTTCCCAGTCGCGCAACTCTTCAACGGTGTCTTCAATCCCCGTGGGCGGACAATTCTCGAGCGCCTCCTGATAGTGGCAGTCGCCCTTCGCGATGCTGTCGATGATGTCGTCCGAGTCGACAAAGGTCGGATCAACCAGATCCCGCCGGAACGCCGCGTTGATTTCGTCGAGCGCTTCGCGGGGGGAATAGTCTCCGAGTGCCAGCACCACCGCCGTGATGCCGTCGTCGTCCGCTTCGGACAGCATGCGCCGCAGGGTGGCGCGCAGCCGCTCAACTGCCTCGTCGCGGGAGAGGCGGCCGTCGCGGACGAGATACAGGTAGGCGTCAGCGGCGGATATCCGCACGGAACTGTCAACGGAACGGTTCGCGAGCAATTCGTCGATCGCCTGTGGTGAGTCGACCAGGGCGGCGAGTATTCCGGACAACTCTCCGAAGATCGCGTCGCCGAACAGGTCGAATGGTCCGTCGTCGGGAAGCGTCAGGGCTTCGAGGATGACCGGCAGCGCTTCGCGGCATTTGAACTCCGCCAGCAGGAACAGCGCGAACAGGGCGCCGTCACCGGGCACATCGCGACCGGCACGCACCTCGGCGGTCGCATTCCGGACCATGTCGATCAGCAGCGGTGTGATCTCTTCTCTGCGGCGCTGGGCCTGGCGGAGCGCCGACTCCGGCAGCACCCCGGTATACGGCCGGTCGAGAACGGCGATGATGGTGTCCAGGTCGGTTTCGTCCGTGCAAGGCAACTCGCGCGTTTGCCGGCGCGATCCGAGGAGGTCGGCATGGCGATCCATCAAGGCGATCGCCTCCGCACTGCGTCCGGTGTCCGTGTAGATCGATACCAGGCGATCGACGATGACATCAAGTTCGGTGACATCGGGGACCGCGAGTCCCCGCGTCAGAATTTCCTCGGCCCGGGCCGCGTCCTTGCGATCGGCCGGGGCGAAGAGGAAGAACGCATCGGACCAGCCGATCCATCCCCAGCCCCAGCGGGGATCGTCGTTCAGCCAGCCGGCATACAGCCGGTTCATGGTTTCGTAATCGCCCAGATCAGCGTGCGCTTCGGCGAGATCCCGCAGGAGATTCTTGGCCAACCCCAGGTCTGCCGATCGTTCGGCCAGTTCGAGCGCCGCCTGGCAAGCGGGAAGCCGATCGCTGTTGAACGCAGGATCGGTCAGTCCCGCGTTCCGCAATTCGCAGGTGAAGTCCGACATCCAGTTGTGAACACTGTTCGTGCCTCCAAACTGTTCGTCGACCTCGTCAATGGTCCGGTAATTGAATCTCTGCATCAGGTGGAGCACGCCGCGCCAGACTTTGAGCCAATCCCGGGCCGCGGCGACAGACGAGCCTTCTGCCAGCCTTTGATAACCCGCCTGCATGCCATCGTCGATCATTTCGAAGTTCGGCTTATCTGGAAACCAGCGCTCCCACAGGCACGTCAGGCCGATCCAGAGCCAGTTGTCGTGTTCATTGGTGGGAACATCGGGTTTCCTCACCGACTCCGAGAGATCTTGGGCCGACGGGAAACGCTGCAGTGCGTCACCCAGCCACGCCCGATCGACCTCCAATCCAAACGACCGGAGCTTCTCCACCAGCGCCGCATCCGGCAGCGCACGGCCCTCGGAAAGAGTGACATTGTTCTTGTCTTTGAACGCTCGTCGATACGCGGCATCCCGAGCGGCTCGTTCCTCGATCATGCGGTTCAATGCCATGAATGACAGTTTCATTGACAGACGTCCTCGTTGAACAGAGTTCAAACATCATTGAACAGGGGATCAAGCATCGGAACCCGGAGTGCCGTCATCGGCGGTCGGGTCTGGTGGAAGGGGAATGGCACCGCCGGCCGGTTTGCCGTGGCCGGCCTTGATGTAGGCGGCGCGCTGTTGCGCATATTCGGCGGGCGTGATCGTATCCAGTTCGGCCGGGGCCTGCGACTCGGCGAAAGACCGCTTGAGGTAGTTGACGCACCAGCCGCAACCGGTCCCCGCGCCACCGCATTCGCTCAGTTGACTGGCGCGGCGCGGCTGCGTGATGCGGATGAAGTTTACGATCTTCCGCTTGGAGATGTGAAAGCAGTAGCAGACGGTGTCGTCGAGTTCCACAATAGTGATCCTTGTTTGTCCCTGACTTCGCGGCGATCCGGTGGTGGTTCGGTTTCGTCGATGCCTCACGGCTCGGCGGCGCTGCGACCGTCATCCCCCGTTCTCGCTTTTTGAAGTTGCGCCTGTTGGGATTTCAGCCCCAAAGGGGCAGGGCTTCCGAGGTGGTGTTTTTCCACGTTTGTAGCCGAATTCGCAAGAATTCGGATCGTCTGACTGATCGTCCGAATTCTTGCGAATTCGGCTACAGGCTTGGATTCTCGGCATTTCACACCTCGGAAGCCCTGCCCCAAAGGGGCGATATGATGCCAACCCAGGGCACCGCCCTGGGTTGGCGGATTACCGAAACTTCCAAGCCCTGAAGGGGCGGCACTATTCAACTGAACGGCATGGGGCCGCCCCTTCAGGGCTCCATTTTCTTTGACGGTTGCAACCCAGGGCGGCTCCCGATGGTCGCTTGCCCTGGGCTAACTTGGGGCGGCCCTGGGGTGATGAAAAATTGGGGTTGAATGTGCGATTGTACGTCGCGTTCAATCGCCAGAACTGTTTCGCATGATGAGGGTCGAGGGGGTCGGGGGTGATTTTTTGCGCGGGGGGCATTAAGCAGATATATGTGTGATAATACCCAAACCCCCGCCCAAAAAAAAAAGCCACCCCCGAGAACACAAGCGCC
>JANMLE010000831.1:0-8917 GCA_031372385.1 Planctomycetota bacterium
TGGATTGGCAGCGGCAGTTGGCGGACGTTTCCGACGCGCTGGAAGCGGACTGCGCGGAGACGCTCAGCCGCGCCACCACCTGGCGAACAGCCGACATCCTGCACGAGCAAGCCAGCGGACTGTTACGCCGCGCGGTGGAAGACTTGTTGCAGTCCATCACGGACGCCGCGTCCACCTCGACGGTCATCCCGCAACTCGATGCACTCCTCGAATGGTCCGAGTTCGGGCTGCACCTGTCGCAGCCGTGGATGGTGGTGCTGACCGGTCGTCCGAATGTCGGCAAGTCGAGTTTGATCAATGCGCTGCTGGGATATCAGCGGGCGATTGTGTTCGACCAACCCGGCACCACGCGGGACGTCGTCACGGCGGAGACCGCGTTCGACGGTTGGCCGATGGTGCTCGCAGACACCGCGGGATTGCGCGACACAACCGAAGAATTGGAAGCCGCCGGCATCGCCCTCGCCCGGCAGCGACTGGAACACGCGGACGCCCGGCTGGTGTTGGTCGACCTGAACGAGCCACCGACCCGCGACGATGAGTCACTGATCGCCCACTGGTCCGATGCCATCGTGATCGGTCACAAGTGTGATCTCGGCGATCGCTGGCAAGGCCATATTCCAGCCAGCGCTGTCCGAGCCTCGTCGGTGACAGGTGAGGGATTGGAAGAAGTCCAGCGCCGGTTGGTCGAGCGACTGATTCCCCGCGTCCCGCCCCCCGGCACGCCGATCCCCATCACCCGGCGACAGACAGACCTGCTCAGCGTGGCCCGCAGCGAGCTACTGTCCGCCAACCCGTCAGCCGCTCATCAGGCGATCCAGAATCTCATAAGCGGCAACTGAGCTACACGCAAATCCTCACCACTCAGAGGCTCTGAATGCTTCGCCACTGAGCTTGTCTCGGTGGTTCAACGGCTTTTGCACTACTCGTTTCCCGGGCAATTCAAGTAGCGCAAGAGCCAATGAACCCATGAGGCAAGCCGAGGGGCGAAAGATTCACAACCTCTCGCCACTTCCCACTCACACCGACACCACCTCTTCCAGCGTCCCATCGGGCAACTGCCGGAACGCCGGTCCGACATCGTGCGGGGGGCGCGAGAAGATCTTCAGGCAGACCCGATGTTCATCGACCAATCCGCGCAGCGTGACGAATGATCCAGCCGAGCCATCGGAGGTCGTGCAGACATGCCACCGGAATTCGTCGAGCCGGGTATAGCCCTCGGCGAGCCGGCCGAAATCGAATTCAAAACTGATGAGACGCGTCTCGCCATCGTCGCGACCGCCGATGATTTCCGTGGAGCCCAGATAGAGCCGCGCTTCCCAACCATCGGGCGTCAATTCGCATTGGTAGCCGACGCGGGCCACTCCCGACAGCGGTTCAAACATCTCCGCCGTCTGGTGGACAAACGCACTCAACCATGCCGGTCGACGGTCGCGTTCCCGGCGATCCCGCTTGTGATTTTCCAACTGCTTGAGCAGGTGATGAACCAACAGATGCGAATGCGGCAAGGTGGAGCTCCAGTGGACTGATGGTGCTGTACGACGGACTTCCAAGTCCGACATGCGGGGTGTTGCTGATTGTTGTTTCGCGACGGCCGCGGACGTCTGTCGAACAGGTTTCGCTTCCTGCCTTGGAAGCGGGCGGTCGATGAAACCGGGGGCACGTTTGTATCGGGTCGCGTGCGGCGGAAGGTGCGTCGAAAAACTGACAGACCGCCTACTGACGGGAACTCAACGGCCAGTCGCGCACCGCGTGCTGCCGTCTCGGAACGTACCGGGCGGGACGGTTCTGACACTCGTTCGCCCTGCACCACAGTGGCCGGGAAATGTGAAGTTTTCCCAACAAACGATCCGGTTTTGTAACTCTTACAGGATCGGCGGCCCGAACTGGCGTGTCCCGCAATTCGGCGACGCGGCGGGAATCTCTGTAAGACATGCTTGAGTATGCCGTTGCGGGACACGAGCGCATGCGGCAGGTTCTGCCGGTGCGCGGTTTGCTTTGTTCGTCCCCTCGTCGACCCGTTTGGCATGGATGCCCGACGCCAGACCCCACTTCGAATCTCCCGTCATTTCGGAATCAGCATGGATGCTCTCTTCCGCAGTCTGCTCATCGTCGGCACCGTGGCCTCGATGGGTGCCGGCTATCGCACCCCCAACTTCGTGGTCACCGCCCCCACCGCGCAACTCGCCAAGCAAGTCGGCGAGGCGGCCGAGGTCTACCGCAGGGAACTGGCCATCGACTGGACGGGCGAGCCCCTGCCCGGAAACTGGTCCACGCCCTGTCCGATCGCGGTCAACGTCGGATCGATGGGGGCCAGGGGCGAGACCAAGTTCAACTTTCAGAATGGCGAAGTCTACGGCTGGAAGATGGAGATCCACGGCACCGAAGAACGGCTCCTCGATTCCGTGCTGCCCCACGAGATCAACCACACCATCTTCGCCAGCCACTTCCGCCGTCCGCTGCCGCGCTGGGCCGATGAAGGGGCCGCCTCGCTGATCGAAAATGAATCCGAACGGATGCGACTCCGCAAGATCCATGACCAGGTCATGAACACGACACGCAAGATTCCGCTCCGGACATTGCTGGAGATGAAGAACTACCCCAGCGACAACCAGCAGGTGCTGACCCTGTACGCCGAAGGGCATTCGCTGGCCGACTACCTGATCCAGCGCAGCGATAAGCCGACGTACTTGAAGTTCCTGCAACTGGCCCACGAACGCGACTGGAACCACGCCCTCAAGACCTTCTACCGGTTCGACAATGTGGAAGCCCTGGAAAAGGTCTGGGATGAGTGGGTGGTCGCCGGCAGTCCGCCGCGAACCTCACCCAAGGGGACGCTGCTCGCCGACAACGCCCGACCGGCACCCAAGAAGTCGGACACCATTCGCGCTCAGTCCGACGACTTGGAACCATCACCCCGCGCTGAACAACCCCGCGAATTCAAACTGGCACTCAATCCCCAGCCACGCCGACTCAGCCGCCAATCCCTGGAACTGCCGCTGCTGACCCAGCCCGCCGAAGCAGGGGCCGCGCGCGTTCCGCACGACCGGTTGGTGCGCCCGGTCTTCACGCCGTGAGGCTTGCAAAGTGCAATCTGAAATGAGGACGACTCCTCACTTCTGTCATTGCGGCTCTCCGCCAAAACTGTTGACGGCGTGTTCGGCGCGGGTCTCCTGACCCCGCCGAAACGGCTGACCGAAGGTCTCCTCTTCTGTTTTCAACACGAATGGCGGAGCCCCAGATTTCGCTCACCAGGTCCGCCAACGAAAACGCCCCGCGTCGAACGGGGCGTGGTTGGATCGATGGGACAGTCAGGCGTCCTTGTAAAACTCGGCGTCGCTGATTCGATACTCTTCCGTGAGTCGAAACGCCTTGCGCGCCCCGCGGACATAACAAATCGCCACGTCTTTTGACCGCGGAATCGGATACCCAAACTCACCGTCCTCAAATGCCTTGAAAAAGTACGTGTGACTACCGCTTCCTCGCGACACGTTCTCCGAGACTCCAAAGCTTTTCAGAATCTTTCGGAGCGTCCGCAGCGGAAGTCGACGGTCAGCCATTTGCCGGTCTCATGCAATGACACGAGCACGCCGTGGCTTGCGAGCTGGTGGAGGTGGTTTTGGTCGCCATGTTCGCGCTTCCGTGCGTTCAAAGGTCACCGTTTTCGGGGCCTTGATCTCGAACGCGAGTTCCGCAGCGGCTACGTCAACTCCCGCAGCAAATCGCTGCAAAATCTCGCCGTCCGCTGGACGAAAAAGGTTCTTGAAGTTTTTGGACTTCAGTGTGGCGCTCGCTTGGACAAAAATTGCATCCGCCAGTTGCTTGATGGCGGATTGTTTGTCAGCGCCTACGCCGACGAGGTCAAACTCAAGGCAATGCGCGACCCATTCGCTGTCTTCTTCGTAAAACACGATTCGAAGCGGAATACGAAGGTTGTCCATTGCGGTCTCTCCCTAACCTAGCGGCATGAAATCAATGATGCGGACATCGGTGTCCCGCCGCTCCTTTACCCGAATGTCGGCCTTCGGGGGTGCGTTCCATCTCTCGAATTGCACCGAACTCCAGAGTAGACAGTGCGGGTGGCCTGTTGTCCAGCAATCGCTGCCGGTTTTGGTTTTCAGAACCGAGAATCCAACAGCCGCGATGCCTTCGCGCCAGATCTTGATTCTGGCACATGGCCCCCCGCAGTCAAGTGTGGTGATTCTCGATATTTGCTGCATTTCGTCGAGAGCGGTTGGCAGAAAAACGCCGCGTGAAATTGCCGTGTTTTGGTTTCACCGCATCCCGACTTCTTACCGATCCTCAATCGTCCATAGACGATTCACGATCCCTACGCCCATCGCGGGCGTCGGACGCAGTTTGCTGGGATACTACTTCTCTCACCAGACCACACGTTCTCTTCGCTCCCATTTCAGCGGCTCTCCAGTCAGAATCGTGGGGCGGCCGGAACGTTGCGCAACATTCGAGACGCCGCCGAAGGAGATCCCTGATGAACGTCTACGAACTTCAATCGATCGGCAACCTGGACGGATTGGTCCATGCGGACCGGCCGCATCCCGAACCGGGACCGGGCCAGATCGTCGTTCGCGTGCGCGCGGCGGCGCTCAACTATCGCGATCTGCTGGTGGTCAACGGCGCGTATGGCAAGATCTCGCTACCGCTCGTCCCCCTCTCGGATGGTGCCGGCGAAGTCACCGTCGTCGGAGACGGAGTCACGCGATGGAAGACCGGCGATCGAGTCGCGGCGACGTTCTTTCCCGACTGGATCGCGGGCGAGATCGCTCCGGAACGAACCAAGGCGGCGCGCGGGGCCGGAGTGACCAACGGCATGCTCGCCGAATTCGTGGTGTTGTCAGAACACGCCGTGGTCCGCATCCCCGGTCACTTGTCGTTTGAAGAGGCCGCGACACTGCCGTGCGCGGCGCTCACCGCCTGGAACGCGCTGGTGGAACAGGGGCGCGTGAAATCGGGCGAAACGGTTGTTCTGCTGGGGACCGGTGGCGTGTCGTTGTTCGGACTGCAGTTCGCCCGGATGCACGGTGCGCGAACCATCATCACTTCGAGCAGCGATGAAAAACTCAACCGCGCCCGCACGCTGGGGGCCGATGAGACGATCAACTACCGCGCCACTCCCAACTGGGAGGAAAAGGTGCTGGAACTGACCGGTGGTCGCGGAGCCGATCACGTCTTGGAAGTCGGCGGTGCCGGGACGTTTTCCAAATCGCTGCGCGCCACCCGGCCCGGCGGCCACGTCGCGCTGATCGGAGTGCTCGCCGGTGTGTCGACGGAGCTGAAAGTCACCGACATCCTGATGAAGAGCCTGCGCGTCCACGGAATCTTCGTCGGCCATCGGGACATGTTCGAAGCGATGAACCGAGCGATCACCCAACACGCACTGAAGCCCGTCATCGATCTCGACTTCCCCTTCGCGAAGGCCCGGGCCGCCTACGAATACCTGCAAAGCGGACAACACTTCGGCAAGATCGTGATCGGCATCGATGCCTAGCCAGGAGAGTTCACCACGAAACACACGAAATACACGAAAGGAAACCGATAAGACAAAGCAGGTCGCGTGTCGTCAGTTGGGCGGGATGACCCAATGCTTCGGACGACATTGGACACTCTCTTCTGCCTTTCGTGTATTTCGTGGTTCAATCCAAGAGTTATTCAGCCGTGTGAAATTCGACCCGACTCGAAAGTCCCTTCATGAAACCCGTCAGCAACGAAACCGTCCTGCAGCAGTTGAAGTGGCGTTACGCCACCAAGAAGTTCGATCCCACCCGGCGGATATCGGACGAGGACTGGTCGACGCTGGAACAGTCGCTGGTGCTGACCCCCTCGTCGTTCGGGCTGCAGCCGTGGCGGTTCGTCGTCATCACCGACCCCGACACCAAGGCCAAGCTGCCGCCGATTTCGTGGGGACAGCGGCAGGTCGTCGAGGCATCGCACGTCGTGGTCTTCGCGACCCGGCAAAACCTCTCGGCCGACGACATCGACAAGTACGTGGCTCACACGGCCACGGTGCGCGGTTCGACCGTCGAGTCTCTCGCCGGATTCCGCAAGATGATGATCGGCGCTCTGCACGGCGGCAGCATCAACCTGAATCACTGGGCCGCGCTGCAGGTGTACATCGCGCTCGGTCAGTTCATGGCGACCGCCGCCATGATGGGAATCGACACCTGCCCGATGGAGGGAATCGAACCCGCCAAATATGACGCGCTGTTGGAACTACCCGAACACGGCTACGGCACCGTCGTCGCCTGCGTCGCCGGCTATCGCGCGGCCGATGACAAGTACGCCCAAGTCCCCAAGGTCCGGTTCCACGTCGACGATGTGATCATTCGAGTCGGTTCGTCAGAACCTGTCCAAGAGTAACATCGCGATTCGTCCCGTCGGCGGTGGGAAAGCACCGTCAAAACACGCAGTCGTGCTGGGACCGGTTCTAAACCGACATCGCTGACCTGACAGTGGTCGCGGTGTTCTTAGCCCGGAGGGCGGCAGATGGTAGCCCACGGCGCAAGCCGTGGGTGGAGGGTGGAGTGGAAAAGAGGTCGCATTAGCCCAGAGGGCGACACTTCGATGAACTTCAGCGTCGTTCGATGTGTCGCCCTCCGGGCTGATGGAAGCCTGCTGCCGATCTCCTGCCGCCCTCCGGGCTGAAGAGCTGTCGTCAGCCTTCAGCGACGAAACGGCCAAGTCAGTGCTGTAGCTCCCAAGCGAGTTCCCGATTGGCACGATGACGTTACTCACTCCTTGTGCTTCGCCAATCGGCCGTGGATCACCAGCGCCAGCATCAGCACGATCCCCAGCAGGAACGGGCGCAGCAGGTCGAACTGAGTCACCCAGCTCATCTTGACCAAGTCCTGTTTCCACGCGGCTGGCAACCACGAAAACTTGATCAGCCGTTCGGGGTCGGTTGCTTCGAGGCCCACGCGCAGGATGGTGAACGTCAGCACTCCCACCGCCGTGCGACCGATGCCCCCTTCACCACCGAACAGGCTGGTTCCGCCGAGCACCACGCAGGCCACCGCCTCCAGCAACAGATCCGCGTTCTGGTCGAGGCTCACGCTTTCCAGTCGCCCGGCGTTGACCAGCCCGCCGCACGCGGCCGTCACCGCGCAGATCATCAGGCAGGCGACAACGATTCGTTCGGTCCTGACCCCCGCCAGTCGGGCCGCCTGACGATTGCCTCCGGTCATGTAGACATAGCGGCCGAATCGCGTGTGCTGCAACACCAGATGCGCCGCAATCATGACCACAGTCGCCAGCGCCGCGCTCTGGGGAATCTCCAGCGTCCCATATTTCTCAGTCACCCAGCGAAAGAGCGGCGAGTTTCCCAGCGTCTTGAGGAACTGCGGCACGTCGTACTTCTGACTCAGCGTCAGAAATCGCGACAGCCCGATCGCGATGTTCATCATGGCCAGTGTGATGATGAAACTCGGCAACCCCGAGGAGACCGTCAGCAATCCCGAGACGGCTCCCAGGACCAGTGCCGCCAGGAACGGAACCGCGATCACAATCATGGTCGTGCGGAATTCGACAGCCGTCACTTCCGTCACCGCCTGCCCGCTCGCGATCAGTTCATTCGCCTTGTCGATGACATCCCCGGTTTCGCGGATCGTCTTGTCGAGTTCTCCGCGTCGCTTTTCGTCCAACGACTTGCCTTCGTCGCGCTCTTGGACGGCTGCCTTCCGCGTTTGCTCGGCCACGTCGCGGCGCTCCGTGGCGATTTTCAATTCCCGCACCATCAGCAATCGGAGGCCTTGAGCATCTCGGGCACTCGTGGAAAACGGCTGGGCCCACAACACCCCGCCAACACACGCCGACAGCAGTGCCATCGTTCCAACCGACAGATCGATTTCCGCGCAGAGCAGGACAAACGTCAACCCCGTCGAAACGATCGCCAGCACCGCGCCGCGCTTCAGCGTTTGAGAGATCGTCCCCAGACTGAAGAACTCGGTCGCGAGAACCCCGAACACCACGACGATGGCCAGCAATGTCACCAACGGCGCAAGACCCGCCCAATCGATGCGACGTTTGGAGATTCCAGGTTCGGTTGGGGCGGGTGTTGTGGTCATGGGGTGCTCGGAAGGAGTGGATAGTGGGCAGTGGGTAGTGGGCAGCAAACAGCCGACAGGGAACGCGGATCTGAGCGGTCTTCCCTATCCACCACCCACTATCCACCACCCACGACCTCAGCACAGTGCATCAGCTCCTGCTTGGTCACGCGCTGTCCCGAGAACTCGCGCGTGATCCGGCCGCGGGCGAAGGTCACGATGCGGTCGGCATGAGCCAGCACCAGTTCGGGTTCGGTCGTGGCCAGCACGATCGCCGCACCGGCCCGCTTTTGTTGGGCGATGAGTTCCATGACCTCGGCCTTGGCATGGACATCCATGCCGCGCGTCGGTTCCTCCAGCAGCAGCACTTGGATCGGACCGAGCAGCCACTTGGCCAGCACGACCTTTTGCTGGTTGCCGCCCGACAACGCTCCGGCCGACAGACTCGGGTTGGGCGGACGGCAGCCGACTCGTTCGAGCAACGGCTGACAGACACGATGTTCTTGCCGCCGCACGATCCACGCACCGAGGGAACGCTTCAAATGGGCGAGCGTCGCGTTGTGGGCGATCGGGGCGCGACGGGCCAGCGTCTGAGCCCGATCGGCCGCCACGAAAACCACTCCTTTGGAGACCGCCGACGGCAGATCGCCCGTTCGCATCCGTTGACCATCGAGCATCACTTCGCCGGTGTCGAACGGCGTCGCACCCGCCAGCGCATGCACCAGATCCTGATGTCCCGCCCCGACAAACCCGTAGAGACCCAGACATTCGCCCGGCTTCACGTCGAGCGACACATCGTGGAAGCGTCCCGCTTGATGGAGGTGCTTCATCGTCAGTCGTGGCACAGCGGTGGATGCGGCGGG
>JANMLE010000926.1:0-2044 GCA_031372385.1 Planctomycetota bacterium
GATGGCTGTGGCGGCCATCCTGTGTGTGTTCCTCATCGGTGGCCCGCAGTCAACGACATACGCCCAGGATGACGGCGCTGCGGCCAAGGATGACGCGGCCCCGGCCGCCGACAAGCCGAAGGAAGCCCCCAAGCAGCAGGAGTCGTTCCTGGCATGGATGATCCGCGCCTCCGGCATCTTCGGATTCCTGATCCTGCTGGTCTCGTTTGTGATGGTGGCCGTCATCATGATGGTCGCGCTGCAACTGCGGCGGGACAATTACCTGCCGACGTCGTTCATTGAGCAGTTTGAACAGCGGCTGCAGGCCAAGGACTACCAGGGGGCGTACGAGGCGGCCAAGGGGAGCGATTCGTTCATCGGCCGGATCCTGTCGGCGGGGATGGCCCGGCTGTCACGCGGCTTCGAGGAAGCGGAATCGGGTATGCAGGAAGTCGCTGAAGACGAAACGATGGCCATGGAACACAAGATCGGCTACCTAGCCCTGATCGGTTCGATCGCCCCCATGCTGGGGCTGCTCGGTACGGTGCAGGGGATGGTGCTCAGCTTTCAGGTCATCGCAACTTCGACCACGTCTCCCAAGCCGGCCGAACTGGCCGACGGTATCGCGACGGCGTTGTTCACGACGCTGGAAGGACTGATTGTGGCGATCCCGGCGATCATGATGTATTCGATATACAAAAATCGTTTGGCCCGCTTTCTGATGGAGTGCGGATTTGTCGCCGGCAACCTGATGAAGAACTTCCAGACCATGAGCAAGGCACCCGCCCGTCCCGCCGGTGGTGCGGCACCGGCGGCAGCACCCGCAGCGCCGCAGAGCGAATGATTATTCTTGGGATCACGTGATCGCGCGTGATCCTGTTCCTAGCAGACCGGTAGCTTGGCCCTCAAGGTGGTTTGATGAAGACTCGCAAGATCGAAATGGGGTTTACCGAACCCGACATGACACCGATGATCGACATCGTGTTCCAATTGCTGACGTTCTTCATGATCGCCATCAATTTTGAAAACACGAAGGCCGACGAACGTGTCAAGCTGCCGAGGGACATGCTGGCCAAGCCCCCCGAAGTCAAACCCGAGCACGAACTGGTGATAAATTTCGGCTACGAACGAAATAAGGACGGCACGAAGAAGAACCCGATTCCGACCGTCTTCTACAACGAGAAGTATGTCGAAGTCGCCCAACTGACTCCGGACTTGGAACAGGAAAAACGGGTCATGGAGGCGATGCACGGCAAGGATGTCGTCGCCAAGGCGACCGTGCTGATCCGGGCCGACTCGGAAGTTCCCACGGGGCTGGTGCAGCAGTTGATCAAGAAATGCCAGGACAACGGATTCACGAAATTCTCGTTGCGGGCGACATCGGAAGAATGATCAGCCAATTGGGCTGAAAGGACATTGAATGAAACTGGCCAGACCCAGCACGCTGACGAAGGTCGAAATACCGATGGCACCGATGATCGACATCGTGTTTCAGTTGCTGATTTTCTTCATGCTGAATCTGAAGATCGTCGCGCCCGAGGGCAACTTCAACATCAACCTGCCGGTCTCCGCACCGTCGAACGCCCAGCAGGATGTCAGCCTGCCTGACATCAAGGTTGGCCTGCGTTCCGACCGGGATGGAAACCTCACGCAGTTGACGCTGGGGGGGAACAATCTCGGCAACGACAACGCCGCGTTCAACCGGTTGAATGCCGAGATCCTCAAGATCATCGGCCGGCCGGGGAATCCGCTGACCAAGGACATCGAGGTCGAAATCGACGCCGATTTCGAATGCCAATACAAGTACATCGTCAAGGCGATCTCACGCTGTACGGGGCGCTTCGACACGCAGACACAACAGATCTCGCGCTATGTCGAAAAGATCAAGTTTGCCCCGCCGCATCAGCCCAAGGGAGGCTGATTCCGTGCCGGTCGGCGGGTGCGTTCGATGGAGTTACTGCTCGCTTGAGGAGGTCCAGAAATGCAACTCGCCGCCAACCGTTCGACCGCATCGAAGGTCGAAATCCCGATGGCACCGATGATCGACATCGTGTTCCAGTTGCTG
>JANMLE010000927.1:0-2102 GCA_031372385.1 Planctomycetota bacterium
CCCTCGACGTAGATCACCTCGCGGCCGACATCCCCGGTCTGCCACAGCAGGTAGACACTGAACGGACTGTGGCGGCACTTCAGCGACATCACCTGCTCGGGCAACAACTCGCCCTTCACGACCTCCTGCTTACTCAGCTTGGCCGTGTACGCGGGGACGGTCAGCAGGAACGCCCGTCCCCGTTGCAACAGCTCGACCTTGTGCCGAAGCATCCGCTGTGCGGCAGTCAACTTTGGGTCGCCGGGTCGAATCCGTTCGGTCTCCGCGGAGTCGGGCGATGGTTGCGAGCGGCCGCCGTCTCGATCCGTGCGAATCACGGGGGGCGCCGGGACGCTCTGGGTTCTGTGGAGATTTTCCGGGAGCGGGGGACGAGGGACGGAAAGCAGGGCGAACGCTCCCAAGCCAATCCCTGCCGCGATCCGGGCCACCAAGTTGCCGCTGTGATTCATTGGACTGTCTCCGCGAAAAGGCGCGTCCCTCCGTGGCGGAATGTGACGGAACCGCGGTCCGTGCAACGATCGGTTCCACCCTGGCGCTGGCAACCATCATTTGGGGTTGGCAAGCTGCGGACCGCCGGACGCCGCGTTTCCCTCAAGCAGACCGCTTGATGAATTGGAGATGTCCCGGCGCTCCGGCATCGGAGGAGCGGCGCAGACCGCGCCGAGGCTCCGTGTCTTGGGCCCCCTCAACGGCATGATCGGATTGTGGTGGGTGACGAAGCATACGCCGTGCAATGGCGGTGATCGGCTCCCGAATGTCCAATCGGGCGATTTGTCGACCGAATCTCGCGGGACGCTTGGTTCCATCGCGTTCCGCGTTCCCACGCTCCCGCTTGGGAACGAGGAGAATTGACGTGTCCGACAAAAGTCGCTGGGACAGCGTTTCGTGGCACGGACGCCTCGTCCGTGCGCGAATGTCATGGGCGACTTCCGACGCACGGACGAGGCGTCCGTGCTACGGGGACTTTTGTCGGTCACCTCAGAATTGGGCCCGGTTGGCTCAGTGGCGACTGTGCCCGTATCCCGGACGGCGTTTGGCATGTGCGACGGCAATCACCACGGTGCGAGTCGTTCCCTCGCGGAACACGACGCGAAACGGAAACCGGTTGAGCGAGCAATAATGGCATCCGCCGAAGGTCGACGGAAATCGGCCGGGATCCGTGGCGATCTTTGCGATGGCTTCGTCGACGGCCGACGCAAAGCCGAGGGCGGCACCGACACTGCGCTGAGCGTACCAGTTGAATGAATCGTCGAAGTCAACACGCGCGTCTGCGAGGTACTCAATGGGTTTGGCCATGACCAATCCGCGCCAAAGCCTCGTCCCTGATTTGCGACCACGGTACGGTCTGCGCCGTACCGGCATCGAGTTCGGCGACGCGCCGCTCAATCTCGCGCGCCCATTCGTCAGAGAACGGAGCGTCCGAGTCATCCGGGACCGACTCCCAGAGCGCGTCGATCAACCGCAGCCGATCCGGTTCGGTTAATTGTTGGGCAGCGGACAGTACGGAACCAAAGTCACTCATGGTTCGGCCTTTTCAAAGTCGCACGAATGCAGTTCGACACGGTCTCAAAACGGGGACCGACCTACGCCAGCACGCCCTTCACCAGTTCCCCGTGGATGTCCGTCAGCCGGAAGTCGCGGCCCTGATGGCGGTAGGTGAGGCGGGTGTGGTCGATGCCCAGCAGGTGCAGGATCGTGGCGTTCAGGTCGTGGACGTGGACGGGATCTTTGACGATGTTGTAGCAGTAGTCGTCTGTCTCACCGAGGGTCGTACCGGTCTTGATGCCGGCACCGGCGAGCAGGATCGTGAAGCAGCGCGGGTGATGGTCGCGGCCGTAATCGGTCGCGGTCAGGCCGCCTTGGGAATAGATCGTGCGGCCGAATTCTCCGCCCCAGACGATCAGCGTGTCCTTCAACAGATCCCGCTGCTTGAGATCCTTGATCAGCGCGGCGGTGGCCTGATCCGTGTCATTGCATTGGCCGCGGATTGCCTTGGGGAGACCGCCGTGATGGTCCCAGCCCATGTGGAACAACTGGACGAAGCGCACGTCGCGCTCGGCCAGTCGCCGGGCCAGCAGGCAGTTGGCGGCGTAGCTGCCGGG
>JANMLE010001009.1:0-2877 GCA_031372385.1 Planctomycetota bacterium
GGAGCATTGAAGAGTCACGAACGAGGGGTGGCCGTCCGAACGGCAGCCCGTCGACTGCCGCTAGGCTTCGCCACCTCGCTGGCGTTTACTGTCTGGATTCACTAAGTCACCTCCCTTTCGTGCTAGAGTTCCCCGCTTCGACCGGACAGCCAGTGCCGGCCTCCTCGCGAGCCTTCCAGTTCGTCGCGTACGTTCCCGCGACCCACAGGCGAATCATTCCCCAATTCACCGGGTGAGACAAGCGAATTCTGTCCCGCCCAAAAACTTTCGCCCGAATCGACGGAGCAACAGCAGCCGATGCGATGGCGGCCGGGATGAGGTATCCGGAGAATCTGCGGCCCCAAATTCAATGTCAATGTCATTGTCGCGATCGTTTCGCATCCTTTCGCAGTCAGCGGCGGAGTACTCCGGGTCGCACATTTGAGGTACTCTGTGCCGGCCATTTGGACGGGATTTGCCACGGAGCTTTCATTCGCGGTTCATGGGGAGGTTTGCGATGAACAACATCGTCGGCGTTCGAATTTTGGCGGCGCTTTGTCTGTTGGCGAGTTCCCATGCGGCTCACTCACAGGACGCCAAGCCCGACACGGGAAACACTCAAGCCGCCGTGCTCAAGAGTGAATTCCTCTACGACACAGCCCCCTTCCCTTCGTGTCATGCGTCGACGATCGTCGAGACCAAGCAAGGGCTCGTCACCGCCTGGTTCGGCGGGACTCATGAGAAACATCCAGACGTGGGGATCTGGCTGTCACGTTCGGTCGATGGCCGGTGGACCGCTCCGGTCGAAGTGGCGAATGGGGTCGAGTCAGCCGACAAACGGCATCCCTGTTGGAACCCGGTTCTGTTTCAGCCCAGGACCGGCCCGCTGCTGTTGTTCTACAAGGTGGGTCCGAGCCCCGACACATGGTGGGGCATGCTGATGACGTCCGACGATGCGGGCCGCACGTGGTCGAAGCCGCGCCGTCTGCCGGAGGGAATCCTCGGGCCGATCAAGAACAAGCCGATCCAACTTCCCAACGGGGATCTCCTGTGCGGAACCAGCACCGAGCATGACGGTTGGCGGGTTCACTTCGAGCGGTCGACGGATCTCGGTCAGACCTGGACGGCCACGCCGCCGGTCAACGATGGCAAACAAATCGGAGCGATCCAGCCCAGCTTCCTGATTCACAAAGATGGCCGACTGCAGGCGGTCGGCCGGTCTCAACAGAAGTTCGTGTTTCAGATTTCCTCCAGCGATGTAGGCCAGACGTGGGGGCCGCTCACGCTGACGTCGCTCCCCAATCCGAACGCGGGGACCGACGCCGTCACGCTGGCGGACGGACGTCACCTGATCGTCTACAACCACACACCCAAGGGGCGTTCACCGCTGAACGTCGCGGTGTCGGCCGACGGACGCGACTGGCAGGCGGCGCTCGTGCTGGAACGCGAGCCCGGCGAGTACTCCTATCCGGCGGTGATCCAGTCGGGTGACGGTTTGGTTCACATCACATACACCTGGAAACGCCAGCGAGTCCGGCATGTCGTGGTCGACCCGAAGCGACTGACGACAGCTCCGATGCTGCAATCCCAATGGCCGCCCGAGATCAAGTAGGACGTCGACGCCATGAGAGATGATTCCGAGTTGGAACCGGAACCGAACGAACGCGAACTGATCCGACAGCGGCTGGTGAAGCTGAAGATCTCGATCAGCGACGACATCCCGTATCGCTTGGAATCCGTCTTCGCCCAGACGACCGGTTGGGGCGGCAACGGCGAGATCAAACGCCGCGCGAAGCTGCTGCGCAATGTCGAACCCAAGCTGTACGAGATCCTGCTGCCGAACGAGGAAGTCCTCTACGTCGCGAAGGGGGTCCAGCATTCGTTCTTGGAAAGTTACCTGATGGGAGTGTGGGCGAGCCTCCTGAATCAGACCGTGTTTGTGCTGACAAACCTGCGGCTGCTGATGATGCGTTCGAACAGCAGCGGCAAGCCGCAGGAGACCTTGTGGGTCATCTATTACAGCGAGATCGACAAGTTCAAACCGAATTGGACCGGCAATCTGAATCTGAAGCTGCAGGATCGAAAGAGCCTGCAATTTGCCGGGTTTTCCAGCCGCGATCGCAAGGCCATGCCCGCCATCTTTCAAGAGGCGATCGAACAGTATCAACGACTCGGCTTCGCCCCCGACGTCTCCCAGTCGCGTGAGAACCTCTGTTCGCATTGCTACAAGGTGGTCCCCAGGGGGGAATACGTCTGCCAGAGCTGCGGGGCGGAGTATTGGACTCCCCGGCAACTCGCCCTGCGCAGCCTGGTCTTCCCGTCGTGGGGCGACTTCTGCATGAAGCACTACGGCATCGCGACCATGGAACTGGTCGGCTACACGGTGAGTTGGCTCGCCGCCCTGCGTGCGCTGTCGGGCCCCAACCTCACCGAAGGGCTGGTCTTCGCGCTGTTCATCTTCGTGGTCGAACACCCGCTCGACGCGATCCTCACCCACAGCGTCGCCAGCAAGGGATTGAACCCCCGCCGAGGCCCCGACCCGGACCGCACCGGCACCGGCGAAGACGAAGTGTTGGACGACGTCGAGGAAGTTGTTTAGTGCTCTGTGTCGACGATGAGATTTGGGGTTGTAGCCACGCTCGCCAGAGCGTGGGAAGCTTGCGAAATGGCATTCAGTAGTTCCAAGTTTGGAGTCGAACAGACTCGTCTTTACTCCGAAGGAGTTGCGTCTCATAGCCCAGGGTAGCCCGCACTTGCGGGCTACCCTGGGAGAGGACGCGCATTGGCCGTCTACCCTGAAAGGGTTGCGTCAATCGAGAACCGGCGATGACGGAACCCCGTTGGGGTACAGGCTCCCCCGGACCAATCACCCAGGGTAGCTCGCTTCGCTCGCAACCC
>JANMLE010001013.1:0-7263 GCA_031372385.1 Planctomycetota bacterium
ACTGATCGGGCCTCTGCTGATCAGCGTGGTTCCCGCAGCGGGCCTGCTCGGCGGACTGGTGCCGGGTGGCTGGCGTTTCGTTCCGTTCCTGTACGGCATCCTGCTGATGATCATGGCGGGACTGGTTTTGGTACTGGCACCGTCGCCCGACAAGAAGCCGGGGGCCGGACGATCGCTGTCTTCGATGCTCGTTCCACTGCGTCAGATCCGCGTCTGGCGGTTTGCCCTTTACTACACCGTGGTGTTTGGAGCCTACGTCGCGCTTTCGGTGTCACTGCCGAAGTATTACGTCAGCGTCTACGGTCTTCCGCTCGGACAGGCGGCGTTGTTGACGACGCCGTTCATCTTCGTGTCGAGTCTGCTGCGTCCGCTGGGTGGCTGGATGTCGGACAAGTTCGGGCCGCGGCGGGTGACGTACGGTGTGTTCATCGTCGGCGCGCTGGCCTCGCTGGTCCTGTTTCTGCCGATGAATGTGTACGCGTTCACCGCCTGTCTGGTCGTGCTGGGAATCACGCAGGGGATCGGCAAGGCGTCGACCATCAAGTACGTTCCCGAGTACTACCCGAAGGATGTCGGTGCCGTGGTGGGACTGGTCGGCTGCCTGGCGGCCGTGGGTGGCTTCGCGATGCCGCCGCTGTTCGCGTACCTCAAACAATGGACAGGCCGGCCGCAGTCGATGTTCTGGGTGGTGTTCGGTCTCACCGTCACCAGCCTGGTCTGGCTGCATCTCGTCGTGCGACGGATCAAGCGCGGCGAACCGCAGACGATCTGACCAGCGATCGCCAGTTGTTGTAGGGTGCGTGGAGTCTTCGGAACGCACCGTCTTCGAAGCCGTCGAGTCTTCGGATCGATCCATCTCCCATCGGTGCGTTCCGAAGACTCCAGCGTGGGTTTCACCTCAGACCAAAGTAGCCATCATCGCTCCGCGTGATGAGCCTGACACGAGAGACCTTCGCGCGTTCCCTACCGGCCACCTGACCCTGCCAAAGTTTTCAATCGTCCGTTGAGGCTGCGACCGAAGTTGAATGTTCATAGGAAGTCTGTCGCGCCAGGCTCATCACGCGGAGCGATGATGGCTACATTAAGCGAGCTGCCACAACTTGACTCAAAGAGTCAAATCTCGAACTCGAAGAAGTCCACGCACCCTACGCGCTTTCAATACCGCGCACCGCCTATCGGGCCTGCGACACGAGCCAGATCCCCGCGACGATCGTGACCACGAACAGCACGGCACCCAGGATCTTGTACAGGCTGTACGGACGCTCGCCCGAAACCTCGCCCGTGACCGCGTTGATCACCACGCGGTACGGCTTCTCTTGGTAGCGGTAGGCCAGCAGCCAGACCGGCAGCAGCAGGTGCTTGAACGTCACCCCGCTATAACTCGTCTTCTGCGACGCGATGCTCTGTTCGTCACCGCCGATGCGCTGGCGGACGTCGGTAGTGAGGGCGGTCTCCATGCGGTGCCTGGCCTGTGAGAACCCGTCATCCAGCGGCACGTCGTACGTGCGCGCGAAGAGACCGGCCAGCACCTGTTGGTTGAACGGCAGGCATTTTGCCAACGGCCACGGTTCCAGGCTCTCCATCAGCGTCTTGTTTTCGACGATGGTCGCGACGATCAGGACATCATCGAAGAACCGCTGGAATTCGCCCGACCGGAAGCTCCAACGGGTCCGTCGTTCCTGGCGCTGGTCCTTCCCCTCACCGACGGTCACGTAGTAGTGGTCGCCGCGCTGGCCGGCGTATTTGGTGTAGGTCAGCGCGTCGAAGGTGTAGTACGGCAGGTAGACGCCGTTGAACTTGCCGCTGGCACCCTGCCGCAGGAATTCATTCGGTGCCCACCACAATGAACTGACCCAGTCGCGCAGGCGTCGGGCCGCATCCGGTTCCGCGATCTGGAACGGCAGCACGCCGTCGACGGGAACGCGCGTGGGGGCATCGTGAATCTTGTCGCGCTGCAGCGGACTCGCGCAGTACGGGCATTGCGAGCTGGTCAGCGTCCCCTGGAACACAACGTCGGCCCCGCAGGAACTGCAACGGACGGCGTGTTCGTTCTCGGCCGACTCGTCATTCTCAATCCCCTGCATCCGCTGCGTCTTCAGTTGTTCGAGCATCGCGTGATAGTCGTGCTCGACGACAGCGGCTTCCTCGGCGATTTCGATCGTCTTGACCGCACCGCAGAACGGGCACTTCAGGCTTTGCGTGCCGATGGAGAATTCGAGATCCGCCCCGCATTCGCCGCAGGGAAAGACCCGACCCTTCCCCGCATCGATCGACTCACCGGGGCCGGCTTTCGCCACCGGCTCTTCGTCCCCGAGATTGGTTCCTTCGGTCTGTCGATCGGTCATGGTCGCAGTCCTTTCCGTCGCTGGTCTCGTCCACCCGAGTGATTTCCGCCCGTCGAGGCGATCAGGTCCGTCTCTACGAAGCCCGTTCGGAACGGATCAAGAGGCGGGCAGCATAACGCCCGCGCCCCCATCAGAAAACTCGCGGCTCTTCCCTGATTCAAAGTAGTTCGGCCGTCCCCTTCGTGGACACTCGTGGGGGCGGAACAGGAGTGGACCGAGTCAAGGTTCGTTGCCCCAAAGGGATGTTCCTCGGGAGGCTCGTGCGCGTCCCAATCGGTCCGTCTTGGCTTTCATTCGCGCTCCCTTTGATTCGCGCGGAATCCTTTCTTCGAGGAAGAATGTCCGCGCGAATGAAACGGAGCGCGAATGCGTTCCAAAAGCCGCAAGGGGAGTCCCTCTCTACGGGATGTTCCTCAGGAGGGTGGGACAAGCTCGCTTCGAGCGCCGGCCCACCCTCTTGAAACGTCGAATTTCATGGTGAGCTGTCGCGGCGAAGCGTCGCTGGTCCCACCCTACATTCTGTGCAATTTCGAACTGGACGGAGCCGTGGCGTTTCCGGTGCCAGCGTTTCCCCGCGACGCGGGCGGCGGTATCGTCTCGCCTCTCCGGGCCGTCGAGATTGAAGACGTGTCGTGTACGTTCCATTCGGAGTGATGTTCCAGCGGAGCCGGAAGCATGGTTCGTCTGGCGGTGTGTGGTGTGAATGAGACGTTGTGCGATGACATCGCGCGCCGGGTGTGGGGCGGGCACATCGTAGGACAGGTTTCTTACCTGTCCGACTCCCAGCCGCTGACGGACAGGTTGAAAACCTGCCCGACGTTGTTCGACACCTTCGACGCTGTCGCGTACATCGGACCACGGACCCCCGATCCGGCCGAAATGGATCAGGTCATCAACGCGGGCAAGCATCTGCTGCTGGCCACGGACACGATCTTGTCTGTCGACGGTCTCGACGCGCTGGTCGATCGCGGAGCAAGCACTGGTGCTCGGGTTGTCGTGATGAACCCCGAGCGTTTCTTTCCATCACGCCGGGTGATCCAAGACGAATTGCGCGGGCCGAAGTCTGGCTTGCCGGGGCCGAGGTTTGGAGTTCCCGGATTGATCCGCATCCACCGCTGGGAAGCCGCCTGCGCGAACGGGACTCTGGACACGTCGGACACGTCAACGCTGCCAGCTCCGCTGGTGCGAGACCTCGACCTGGTGTTGTGGCTGACAAGACGGAGCCCGAACTTGGTGTACGCGGTCCGGCGGTGCGGTGGCGAATCGGCCGACGATGCCACGGGTACGATCCAAGTGCATCTCGGTTTCTCCGATGGCGGCATGGCGCTGATCGACCATGCCGACAGCCTGCCACCCGGAGACGGCTATCAATCGCTCTCCGTGATCTGCTCCAACGGCGCGATGTACTCCGACGATCATTCCAACCGGCAACTCGCCTTTCGGGGCGGCTCACCTCAAGCCGTGGCAACTGACGAGGGGGTGTTGCCGTTGGTCAACCTGATCCAGCAGTTTGTCGACGGACTCACGTTGACGAACGCGAATCAGAGCGGACTCGCGCAGTGGCGTCAGGTGCGTCGATTGGCGGGAACCGTGCGACGGTCTCTCGACGCGGGCCGCGCCGTTTCTCCGGAGGAATGTTGACATGGTCGAACACGCCGCACCGTTTCGCTGTGCCGTGCTCAGCGTCGCCAAACACGACTATGTGGCGCGCGGCGTCGCGTCGCATCCGCGGTTCGAACTCAGTGTCGTCGCCGACGATCCGCACGTGCCGGATTGGATTCACGAACGGAACCAACTGTTCGCCGATGCGCAGCGGATTCCCTATGTGCGCGACGTCGAACAGGCTCTGCGCGACTTCAACGTCCACGTGGCGATTGTCAGCCCCGAAGCCGAGCGGCATTGCGACCTGAGCATCCGCGCGGCGCTGGCCGGTGTACACGTGATTCAGGACAAGCCGATGTCGACCTGCCGCGCGGAATGCGACCGACTCGTGGAAGCGATCGATCAAACCGGCGTGAAGTTCCTGATGTGGAACCGCAACGGAGTCCCCGCCGTGCAACAGGCCCGGCGGCAGATTTCCGAGGGAGTCATCGGCCGGCCGGTGGCCGTGCATGCCGACTTCTACTTCGCCAAGGATTCGGGTCCACCCAAGGGAACCCGGCCGCCGGGCTATCCACCGATCAACTGGCTGGCGCACCAGATCGCCGCGCACGTCGACAACTCCGACGGCGGCCTGGGTCGCGAACCGCTGGGCGAACTGGCGGTCGAGGGGATCTATCCTCTCGGCTATATCCGCCTGCTGACCGGTGCGGAAGTGCGGCGCGTATTCGCCCGGTCCACCGCGCACTTTCACCAGGTCCACGCCGATAACGGCGTCGAGGATCTGGCGAGTGTGACGCTGGAAATGGAGGGCGGTCTGATTGCCACTCTCGCCATCGGACGGATCGGACTGGCCAGCCATCCGAGCGGCGGTGAGATCAAGCTGCGTGTGCTCGGTTCCCGCGGCGCGCTGGTGATTCAGGAAGCCCGGCCGGACGTGGGGATCTACTATCGCAACCAACCGCCGCGCGAGGCGCGCCAGCGGCGCATCGCCAGCGAAAACGATTTCCTGCTGGCCGACAATTTCGCGCGGGCGATCGACACCAACGGCGACACGATGATGGACGCGCACGCCAGCCGCCGGATCTTTGCCACGTTCGAAGCGGCGCGTGAGTCGTGCCGGACGGGACAGCCGGTCGATGTGACATGACGAACATCACCGGGCACGATCTGACGAACGATCCTTGCCGACGCTTCCAACCCACAAACACAGGACAGAACCATGAACGGTCGCGACATCATTCAGGCCTTGCACGCGGGACAGCGGGTCTTCTCGTCGGCGATGGTTTCCACATCGCCGTTGTGGCCAAACCTGGTGAAGCAGGCGGGGATCGACTTCGTGTTCGTCGACACCGAACACACGCCGATCGATCGACAGACCCTGTCGTGGATCTGCCAGACGTACCAGGCGCTGGGACTGCCGCCCGTCGTGCGCATCCCCTGCAACGATCCGTTCGAAGCCTGCAAGGCAATGGATGCCGGGGCGGGAGGCATCATCGGACCGTACCTGGAAACGGCGGATCAGGTGCGGGGCCTGGTGGGGGCGGTCAAACTCCGGCCGCTCAAGGGACGCCGTCTGCAAGAGGCGCTGCACGATCGCCAATCACTCGAACCCGAACTGCGAGACTATCTCGACCAGCGCAACGGCGACAAGATCCTGATCGTCAACATCGAGAGCACACCGGCGATTGAGAACTTGCACGAGATCTGTTCGGTGCCGGGACTCGACGCGGTCCTGATCGGCCCGCATGACCTGTCGTGCAGCCTGGGGATTCCCGAGCAATACGATCACCCCAAGTTCGACGACGCGGTCCGCACGATCTTCCGCATCGCCCGCGAACACGGCGTGGGCGCCGGTTGCCATTTCTGGCTGAGCCTCGAACGCGAAATCGAATGGTCCAAGGCGGGCGGCAACCTGGTGATGCACAGTTCCGACGTGGCGACGTTCAGCCGGACCTTGAAGCACGACATCGAGCATCTTCGCAAGGCAATGGAGTAGTCTGGACTGGAAGGGAGTAGTGGATAGTGGATGGTGGATAGTGGGCAGAGTGATCGATGGACCTGACTCTGTCTGACTCAGTTCGACACTTCTCACTTTCCAATTCGTGCATGCCATTCTTCCCTTCCCCTTTTCTATCCACTACCCACCATCCACTATCCACTACCCATGACCAGCCCGCCCCCCACCTTCGATGCGTTCACGCCCCTTTCAACAACGGGGCGTTACTTGGTGCTGGTCTGCGCGTTTCTCGGTTGGTTGTTTGCCGGGATGCACATGTCGATCACCCAGTTGGCCGGGCAACCGGCGGCGGTGGATCTGCTGGCCCGCAGCGGGAGGTTGGATGTCGAGCGGTATCAGGCACTGGGCAAGCTGTTCCCCAAGCGGCCACCGGGATCAACGCCGGAATCAGGGAAATCAGCGCTGTCCGCGGATGAGACGCAATTGGATCAATGGAGGGCCATGATCGCCCGCTGGTTCGCCTGGTATCAATGCGCGTTCCTGTTCGGCGCGGCGTCGGGCGGGTTGGTGTTTGGACGGCTGGGGGATCGGATCGGTCGCGCGAAGGCGATGTCGGTCAGCATCCTCACCTATTCCACGATGGCGGGGGCGGCGTATTTCTCAACATCGCCCGAGCACCTGCTGGTCTGCTGGTTCCTGGCCTGCACCGGCGTGGGCGGGATGTGGCCGAACGGCGTCGCGCTGGTCTCCGAAGCGTGGTCGGGGATGTCGCGCCCGATGGTTGCCGGAGTGATCGGCACGTCGGCGAACATCGGGATCTTCCTGTTCTCCACGGTGGCAACGCAGGTGAAGATCACCCCGGACTCGTGGCGGTGGGTGATGCTGGCCGGCGCGGGACCGCTGGTGCTGGGAGTGTTCTCACTGATCGCGGTTCCCGAGTCACCCCGCTGGCTGGCGGCGAGGCGACGCCAGTCCGTCGGACAGGACGCCCCGGTTTCGCACGGTGAGATCTTTCGACCCCCGCTCCTGGCCGTGACGCTGGTGGGCATCCTGCTGGCGACGATCCCCATCATTGGCGGCTGGAGCACGGCGAACTGGATGGTGCCGTGGGCCGAGAACGCGGGGGCCGCCGCGAATCCGCCGAACCCCTTTCTGAAAGCGCAGGTCAATCAGGCGCGGGCGTTGACGGGGATGGTCGGAAGTCTGCTGGGTGGCTGGATTGCCACGGTCGTGGGCCGGCGGTTGACGTATGCCCTCGTCAGCGCCGTCTGCCTGTTCATCGCCCAGTACACGTTCTGGTTCAAAGTTCCGACCGACTGGGATTTTCTGCTTTGGGTCGCCGGTCTGGGATTTTTCAGC